>JBEKZK010000003.1:0-28181 GCA_049509935.1 Xanthobacteraceae bacterium
CTCCTTCGAAGCCCGATGACTGGAAGCCGCAGGTCGCCGGGCAGCGCGTTCAGATCATCGAGCCCGACGTCGAGCGCGGGGGGTTCCTCGAGTTCGGCACCGAGCTCGTCGCGGCTGCGGACCGGTCGCTCGTTGCACTTCTGGGCGCCTCGCCCGGGGCGTCGACGGCGTACCACCACCACCGCCACCCAATCTAGTCGGGAGTGACCACATGGTCGACATGAGACAAGAAAGCGACAGCCTCGGCGTGGTCGAGGTGCCGGCGGACAAGCTGTGGGGCGCTCAGACCCAGCGCTCGCTCGAGCACTTCAGCATCGGCCACGATTTGATGCCGCGTGAAATGATCACGGCGTACGCCATCTTGAAGAAAGCCGCGGCCACGGCGAACAACGCCGGCGGGCGGCTCGACGATCAGCGGCACCGGCTGATCGTTCAGGTGTGCGACGAGATCCTCGCCGGACAGCACCATGACATGTTTCCGTTGCATGTGTGGATGACGGGCAGCGGCACCCAGTTCAACATGAACGTGAACGAAGTGATCTCCAACCGCTGCTGTCAGCTCGCCGGCACGCCGCTCGGCAGCAAGACGCCGGTCCACCCCAACGATCACGTCAACATGGCGCAGTCGTCGAACGATACGTTCCCCTCGGCGATGTACGTCGCGGCGGCTGTCAACGTGAAGGGCCGCCTCATTCCCGCGGTATCCGCCCTGCATGATGCGATCGACGCGAAGGCAAAGGCGTGGGATGACATCATCAAGATCGGCCGCACCCACATGCAGGACGCCACCCCGCTGACGTTGGGCCAGGAGTGGTCGGGGTACGCCGGGATGCTGGCGGACGATCTGGAGCGGATCGAGGGAGCGTTGCATTGGGTGTACCACCTGGCGCTGGGCGGTACGGCGGTGGGCACGGGCATCAACTCGGCGCCGGGCTTCGCCGAAGCCGCGGCCGCCGGGATCGCCCGGCTCACCGGTCTGCCGTTCGTGACTGCGCCCAACAAATTCACCGTGCAGGGCGCCCACGACGCCCTGGTCCAGCTCTCCGGCACGCTGCGCACCCTTGCGGTGTCGCTGTACAAGATCGGCAACGACATCCGCCTGATGTCGTGCGGACCTCGCGCCGGATTCGCCGAGCTGGAGATCCCGGAGAACGAGCCGGGCTCGTCGATCATGCCGGGCAAGGTCAATCCGACCCAGTGCGAGGCGCTCACCATGATCGCCGCGCAGGTGATGGCCAACGACGTCGCGGTGGGATTCGGCGGCGCCGGCGGCCATCTCGAAATGAACGTCTACAAGCCGCTGATCATCTTCAACATCACCCATTCGATCACCATCATGACCGACGGATGCACGAACTTCCGAAGATTTCTCGTCGAAGGCACCAGGCCGAATGTGAAGAAGATCAACGAATACGTCGAGCGATCGCTGATGCTGGTGACGGCGCTCGCGCCGGTCATCGGCTATGACAAGGCATCGAAGATCGCCCACTACGCCATGGACAACGATCTCACGCTCAAGGCTGCGGCATTGGCATTGGGCTTCGTCACGGCGGAGGAATTCGACCGCGTCGTCGATCCGAGAAAAATGGTCAAGCCGTATGTGGCGACCGGCGCGGAGACGACCGGCGGGCATTGAGCGACGGCATGTCGGGGGTCGGCTCGCTCGGGCCGCTTGGGATCTGCCAATGTGACGCGATTGGGATCGAGATCGGGCGTCACTCTCCAAGGACACGAGTTGCGGGGCGGTCATATGACCTTGGAGGAACGTGCCAATCTCGTCCTCGCCGGTGCCCGGGTGCTGTATGTCAACGGCCAGTCCACCGACCAGACCTTGGCTGCCGCGGAAAGGCTCGGCGAGGCGCTCGGGATCAGCGCCAAGATCATGCCGCGCTGGGGAGAGCTGCAAATCCTGACCGATGACGGGACCGCGCGGCTGATGTCCGCAACGGCGGCCGATCCTGCCGGGGTGGACATGAATCGGGTGGCCCGCACCATGCAGGCGACCGAGGATCTCGGCGCCGGTCGACTGGCGTCGGCCGCCGCTGCGGAGGTGATCGACGCGATCTCTCGGGCACCGCCGGCGCCGACATGGCTGTTCATGCTCGCGGCGGGAGCCGGTGCCACGGCGTTGGCGGTGCTTTTCGGCGTCCGGCATCTGCCCGCGGCGGGGCTGATATTCGTGAGCGCGGCGGCCGGCGCCGGTGTGCGCCGCAGCCTGGCGCGGTACAGCGCCAATGTCTTCCTGCAGCCGTTCTGCGCGGCGCTGGCCGCCGGCGTGATCGGCGCGCTGGCGGTTCGCTGCGAGCTGAGCTCGTCGCTGCGCCTGGTGGCGGTCTGCCCGTGCATGGTTCTGGTGCCGGGGCCGCACGTGCTCAACGGCGCATTGGACCTCGTGGCGGGCCGCATGCATCTCGGCGCCGCTCGGCTGATCTATGCCGGGCTCGTGATCGTGGCAATCTCGCTGGGGCTCATGCTCGGACTGGCGCTTCTCGGCGTCTCCCTGCCGGTGGACGAGGCGGCCAGGGCCGTGTCCCTGTGGCAGGACATGATCGCCGCCGGCGTCGCCGTCGGCGCCTACGGCGTCTTCTTCTCCATGCCGCTCCACATGCTGGCGTGGCCGGTGGCGGTCGGCATGCTGGCACATGCTCTCAGGTGGGGCGCTCTGACCGTGCTCGGCGCCAGCGCGGCGACCGGCGCCCTGGTCGCTTGTGTCTTTGTCGGGCTGATCCTCACGCCGGTGGCGCGTCGTCGGCACATGCCGTTCGCGGCGATCGGCTTTGCCTCGGTGGTGTCGATGATGCCGGGCGTCTTCCTGTTCAGGATGGCGAGCGGCCTCGTGGAGCTAGCCGGCGGCTCGAATACGACCTTGGAGCTGATCGGCGCGACGCTCGTCGACGGCTTGACCGCCGTGACGATCATTTTGGCGATGAGCTGCGGCCTCATCGTTCCGAAGCTGGTCATCGATCGCTTCGATCGATGAATCCGGCCTCGCGGCAGGCTGCCGAAAGCTTCCTCGTCATTCAGGTCATCGAGGATCGCCGGCACCAGCGGCAGCGCGGTCGCAGCCGGTGCGCGGACGCGGAGATTGAACCCCATCGCGCAGGCGTGGCGAAACATCGTCGGCCTGTCGCCGTCCGGTGCGCGGAAAAGTCGGATGCCGTCGGCCGCCGCCTTGGACCATGCCGAGGATGCAAGCAGGGCATCTACCGCAACGCCGCCGCGATGTTGCCGCCATCGACCGTGGTGACGTCCGCGGTCGTCTTCAGCGCCAGCGCGTGGTCAAGAAACGCCTGTGCGACATCATCGGCCGTCACCTCGCGTCCGAGCAGGTTGCCCGCCATGTAGTCGTGCTCGGTGACGCCACGGGCTTTGGCGCGCTGCGCAATGAAGTCCGCGGTGACCAGGCCGGAACGGATGCGATCGGGGTTGACGGCATTGGCGCGGATGCCGTGGGCGCCGTAATCGAGCGCGTACTGCCGCATCAGAAACAGCGTCGCCGCCTTGGGCAGGCCGTAGGGGCCGAGATTGGGGCCGGGATTGATCGCCTGCTTCGAGACGTTGAACAGCAGCGCCCCTCCGGTGCCCTGCGCCAGCATGATCCGCACGGCGTGCTGGGCGACGCGCTGGTGGGCAAAGAAGTTGAGCTCGAAGCTCTTTCGCAGGATCGCCTCGTCGACCTCGCCGATGCGGCCCTGCCAGGCGGCGCCCGCATTGGAGACGAGGATGTCGAGGCCGCCGAAGGTCTGCACCACGCGGTCGAACGCCGCCCCGACCGCCGCCGGCTCGGTGACATCGCAGGCGACCGCGAGCGCTGATCCGCCGATCGCCTCGGCGGTCGCCCGCGCGGCGCCGGCGTCGATATCGAACAGCGCGACCTCGGCGCCGGCCGCCGCGAACGCGCGCGCGATCGCCGCCCCGATGGCGCCGCCGGCGCCGGTCACCAGCGCAATCTGGCCGGCCAGCGGCTTGTCTGCCGCCTGGCCGAGCTTGGCCTGCTCCGGCGACCAGTACTCCATGTCGAACATGGAGGTCTCATCGATCGCCTCGAAGCGGCCGATCGCCTCGGCGTCGGCGACCGTCCCGACCCAGCTTTCGGCGATGTCGGCGGTGATCACGGCGTCCTGCTTGCTGCGGCCGAGACCGAACAAACCGAGCCCCGGCACCAGCGCGATGCGGGGCAGCGGGTCCAGCATGCGCTTGGGCGGGTCGAATCGCAGATTGTTGCGGGCAAAACAGTCCCGATAGGCGTCGACGAACGTCGCCGCGGCGGCGGTCGCGGCGGCCTTGAACTCATCGATCCGGCCATCCTGCGGAGCCGGGACCAGGAGCGGCCGGCCCTTGGTGCGGATGATGTGATCCGGCGTGACCACCCCCGCCTGGCTGTAGCGCGCGACCTCGGCCCCGTTGACGAAGGCGAGGATCGCGGGGCTCGAGCGGAACTCGAGGATGAGGCGGCGCCATTGGCCCTCGTGGACCGGGTCGGGGAGGCTGCATGCGCCGCGCAGCACCGGTGCGACCTCAGCCAGCGCCGCGATGCGTTGCGGAAGCGGTCCGGCGACGAAGACCTGTCTGCGTCCGCGCGCCAGGCGCTGCTCGGCCAGCGACGTCATCTCGATCATGCGCTCGTAGGCCTCGCGGGCGCTCGCCCCGAAGGTGAAAATCCCGTGCTTCGACAGGATCAGCCCGTCGACCGTGGGAGCGGTTTCGAAGACGTCGGCGGCCTTCCTGGCAAGCCCGAAGCCGGGCCTCAGGTAGGGCACGACCGCGAGCCGGCCGTCGAAGACTTCGGCGCAGATCGAGGCGCCGTCGGGCTGATCGCTCAGGCTGAGCACGGCGGTCGAGTGGGTGTGGTCGACGAACTTATGCGGCAGGAAGGCGTGGAGCAGCGATTCCACCGACGGCATCGGCGCCATCGGGTCGATCAGGCTCGCGCGCTGGATGCGCAACATGTCGTCGTCGGACAGGTCGGCCCGGCCGCGCAGCGTCCTCAGCGTCGCCAGGCGCATCGCCGGCAGGCCGGCGGGCTCGATGGTCGCCATGTCGAGGCCGGTGCCCTTGACGCACATCGCTTCGACCTCGTCGCCGACGAGGTCGAAGATCCGGGTCTTGACCGAGGTGTTGCCGCCGCCGTGGAGGACGAGCCGCGGATCCTGGCCGAGCAGCCGCGTCGCATAGACGCACAACGCCACGTCGCTGCCGATTCCCGCCGACCCATAGCGATCGACGCAGGCGTCAGCGTCGCGATCAACCCAACTGCTCTTCATCCGTCGCCGAGGTCAGCTCTTGTCGCCGGCGAACCGCCGTGCCCACCAGCCGGTGCGGCGCGGACGTTCGTCGCGTTCGGGCTCCTTTTCGGCGGCCTGCGGCTCGGGCGGCGGCGCCGGCTCGGGCAGCGGGGGCGGACTGGCCACATCGCTGCTCGCGACGGGGGGCGATGCCTCCGCGGTTGCCGCGCTCACGTAGAGCGGCGCCGGCTCGCGCACCGCGGACCGGCGGCGGGGCGGCGGCTCGACCGCCGCGGCTTCGGCCGGCAGCGGCGCGAATTGCACGCTGGGCGGCTCCCCTGAGGGCGCATCCGCGGGCGGACGATCGAAATCCGCGACCGCACTCTGCAACTCGGGCTCGTAGGGCTGAGCTTCGGGAGGACCGACGGGCTGGAACTCGTCTGCCGGGCCGCTGGGCACGCCATCGGCGCCGTGCTCGCCCTGCGCAGTCGCCGGTTCGGCTTCGCCCTCGCGGCCGCGCCGTCGTCGTCCGCCGCGTCGTCCGCGCCGACGCCGACGTCGTTCCCTTTCCTCCGGAGTATCGCCAGCGCCGGCAGCGGAGGCTGCGTCCTCGGCCCCTTCCTCGCTGTCCTCGGCTGGCTCGAGCGGCTCCTCGGCCGACGGGGGCTCAACGGGTTGAAGCTCGGCGGCCGGAGAGCCGGTCGGTTGATCGGGCCGCTCGCCGCGCGGCCGTCGCCGCCGCCGTCGCCGCCGCCTGCTGCCAGGCTCCGCAGGCTGGCCGTTGGGCCGAGCCGCGTCGGCTGCGCCTTCCGCCTCCTCGTCCGCCTGGTCCTCCGCCTCGGTCTCCTCCTCCTCCTCGGCCTCCTCCCCGTCGAGCTCGTCCTCGGCCTCATCGGCCTCCTCGGCCTCCTCGGCCTCGACCGGCATCGCCACCGGCTGCGCCACCAGGGCCTTGGCCGCTTCCAGGCTCTGCACCTGCTCGCCACGGTCGATCACGAACGGCGTCTGGCCGCCGACGGTCGGATCGGCATTGACCGTGATGGTGACGCGGAATCGCTGCTCGAGCTCGCGCAGGTGCGCGCGCTTCTGGTTGAGCACATAGAGCGCGACGTCGGACCGGGTGCGGACGATCAGATTGTGCGTCGCGCCCTTTATCAGCATCTCCTCGAGCGTACGCAGCAGCTGCAGGGTCACCGAGGAGACCGAGCGCGTGTGCCCGCTGCCGCCGCAGAACGGGCACTTCTCGGTAGAGCTTTCGAGCACGCTGGTGCGGATGCGCTGCCGCGACATTTCGAGCAGCCCGAAATGCGAGATGCGGCCGACCTGAATGCGGGCACGATCGTGCCTGAGGCACTCCTTCAGGCGGCGCTCGACCGCACGGTTGTTGCGCTTCTCGTCCATGTCGATGAAGTCGATCACGATCAGGCCCGCGAGGTCGCGCAGTCGCAGCTGCCGGGCGACTTCCTCGGACGCCTCGAGATTGGTCTTCAGCGCGGTGTCCTCGATGTGGTGCTCGCGGGTGGCGCGGCCCGAATTGACGTCGATCGAGACCAGCGCCTCGGTCTGGTTGAGCACGATGTAGCCGCCGGAGCGCAGCTGCACGGTCGGCGAGAACATTGCGTCGAGCTGGCTTTCGATGCCGTAGCGGGTGAAGACCGGCGTCGGCTCCTTGTACGGCTTCACGTTCTTGGCATGGCTCGGCATGAGCATGCGCATGAATTCCTTGGCCTCGCGATAGGCATCGTCACCGGCCACCAGCACTTCGTCGATGTCCTTGTTGTAGAGATCGCGGATCGAGCGTTTGACCAGCGAGCCTTCCTCGTAGACCAGGGTCGGAGCGGTGGAATTCAGGGTCAGGTCGCGGACCGTTTCCCACACCCGGATCAGGTACTCGAAGTCACGTTTGATCTCCGCCTTGGTCCGGTTGGCGCCGGCGGTGCGCAGGATCACGCCCATCCCTTCCGGCACCTCGAGCTCCTGGGCGACCGATTTGAGGCGCTTGCGGTCGAGCGCGCTGGTGATCTTGCGGCTGATGCCGCCGCCGCGCGCGGTGTTCGGCATCAGCACCGAATAGCGGCCGGCGAGCGACAGATAGGTGGTCAGCGCCGCACCCTTGGTGCCGCGCTCCTCCTTGACCACCTGCACCAGCATGATCTGCCGGCGCTTGATGACCTCCTGGATCTTGTATTGCCGGCGCAGCCGCGGCATGCGCTCCGGAACTTCCTCCAGAGCATCGCCGCCGCCGACTGATTCGACGGCGTCCTCCTCGTCCTCGGCTTCACCGTCCTCGGCCGCGGCACCGTTCTCGCCGCCGTCCTCGCGCGGCTCGGCCAGCCGCGATTCGCCGTCGTCGGCGCCGGTCGTCGACACCTCGGAGGGCGCCGCTGCGGCCGCCATCGGGGCGTCCGCCGAAGTCTGCTCGTGCTCCGTGTCCTCGGTCCGATCATCGTGCTCGGCAACCGGCTCGATCACCGGCGTCCAGGACCCTGTTTCGGTGATGGTATCGGCTTCCCTTTCGATGGCGTCCGCTTCCGTGTCGTCGTTGTCGTGGTGCGCCGTGTCCTCGCCCCTCGCGACCGCCTCGTCCTCGGCGCCTTCGACGTCCTCGGCATCCGCCGGAGCGCTCTTCACCGTGTCGTGCGATGCGGCGGCGTGCGCGCGCCCTTCGTGACGGCGGCCCGCGCGGCGGTCGACCTCCGCATCGGCGGCGCGATGCGCACGCTCCTCCTCGGCGATCAGCGCCTGCCGGTCGGCGACCGGGATCTGGTAGTAGTCGGGGTGGATTTCGCTGAACGCCAGGAAGCCGTGGCGGTTGCCGCCGTAGTCGACGAAGGCGGCCTGCAGTGACGGCTCGACCCGCGTCACCTTGGCAAGATAGATATTGCCTCTCAGCTGGCGGCGGCTCGCCGACTCGAAATCGAATTCCTCGACGCGGTTGCCGCGCACGACGACCACGCGGGTTTCCTCCGGGTGGGTCGCGTCGATGAGCATCTTGTTGGCCATTGACTGGTCTTTCTGCGGCGGTCCGCAGGTGGCGGCCCGAGCGCCGCAAAGATGGCGGCGGCGGGCAGCGCCAGGGGCGGCGTGCCGGAATGGAGGTTGAATGGACGGTCCGAGGAGACGCGTGTCGGAGCGATGGATATCGTGGGATCGACCCGGCCGCGGCGCCGTTGCCGACGGCCGAAGCAAGGATCTTGAGCGAACTCAACAGATTGTAGAGTGATTCTGGTATCGTCAGCGCGGAGCATCGGCATGGCACGGCGGGGATCGCACCGAGCGCTCATGCGGCGATGCATCCGGTCCATGTCCTGCGCCTTGCGCATATTCCAATGACCCGTGATGCGGCGGCTTTGTCGACCGCCGCGACGTTCTCGTTTGCCCTCGGCTTCAACGCGCCCGATCGCAAGCCCGCAAGGCGGGCCCAGCGCGCGATCCCGGTCTGCTGCAAAGGGCATCGGCCGGTTCCGCCCGCCGCCCCGGTCGGGGGCGCGCCACGCGGCGCAAAGCGGGTGGGGGCCATAAGGCCGCCTGCCGCTCGCATGTCCCGCAACATCCGCTGCGTGCGAGCCTGAGCGAGCGAGCCTGGCGGCCGAATGCCCAAAGGCGGCAAAGCCGGAACACTGAACCGTCAGCAATGATCTTCTTAGGGAAATGGGCGGCCGTTGGCAAGGCGGTGCTCGCGATCCAGGCAGACGGCCAAAGGCCGGGTCATCGCCAGGCCGGCGTTACGCTTTCGCCACAGTTGGCGGATGATGATGTTGGCGGACTTAAACGACGATTAACCACGTCCGCCTATTGGAGTAAGCAGGCGATACGTTGAGGAAGCCCGTGAAATCCCAAGCCACAGGCGTCATGCTCGCCGCGCTGTGCGGCGCAACGCTGTGCGGTCTGCCCGCTGCTGCCGCCGAGCCCGCGGCGCGGCCGGCGGCGGACGGGCTTCCGCTCGCGACCGATGCCCGCCTGGGTGGCGACGAGACCAGAACGCGATTCGTCGTCGATCTGAGCAGGCCGGTCGAGCTCACCGCCTTCACGCTCGCCGATCCTTATCGCGTGGTGATTGACCTACCCCAGGTTACCTTTCAACTGCCGGCGAAAATCGGCGAAAGCGGGCGCGGCCTGGTCAAGGCCTTCCGGTTCGGCCTGGTGATGCAGGGCGGCTCGCGAATCGTCATCGATGCCGCCGGGCCGGTCCGCGTCGAGAAGGCCTTCGCGCTCGAATCGGCCGACGGACAGCCGGCCCGCCTGGTGGTCGACCTGGTGCCCGTCGACCGCGAGACATTCTTGCGCAACCTCGCCCTCGAAAGCCGGCCCCGCCGCGCCGACCCGGTCATCAAGCCGGATCGTGACGCCGGCAGCAAGCCGACCGACCTGCGGCCTCTGGTCATGCTCGATCCGGGCCACGGTGGGCTCGACACCGGCACCCATTCGGCGAGCGGGGAGGCGGAAAAGGCCATCGTGCTGGATTTCGCCCTGATGTTGCGCGACAAGCTGGACAAGTCCGGAAAGTATCGGGTCGCAATGACGCGCAGCGACGACCATTTCGTGCCGCTCGCCGAGCGCGTGCGCATGGCGCGCGCCGCCCAGGCTGCGCTGTTCGTCTCGATTCATGCCGATGCGCTTCCCAACCACGATCCCGAAGCACGCGGCGCGACAATCTATACGCTCTCGGAAACCGCCTCCGACGCCGAAGCGGCGCGGCTCGCGGAGGCGGAGAACCGGGCCGACGTCATCGCCGGCGTCGATCTGACCTCGGAGCCAGGCGATGTCGCCGACATCCTGATCGATCTCGCGCAACGCGAGACCAAGGCGTTCTCGGTGCATTTTGCCCGCACGCTGGTCGCCGAATTGAAGGCGTCGGCGCGCATGCACAAGCACCCGCTCAAATCCGCCGGCTTCCGAGTGCTCAAGGCGCCGGACGTGCCCTCGGCGCTCGTCGAACTCGGCTACGTGACGAACCCCGAGGACCTGAAGATGCTGACCTCGGAAGCGTGGCGGTCGCGGGCCACCGACTCGATCGTCCAGGCGGTGCAAACCTTCTTCGCCACCCGGCTCGCCGGGACCGCCGCTGCACCGAAGGATTGACCGATGGGCCGATGCCGGCGGAGGTCTGAGGCGGTCCGGCCGCGGCCTCAGTTTGACCACAAAACGGCGCGACCAAATGACGTCGTAGAAACCCGTAGTACGTCAGCGCCCTTGAAGCCCGCCGAAACCGGCGAGAACGCCGGTCAGGTTCGCTTCGCCGGAACGTACGCTGGCCGTCGCGAGCCGGCTCGCCAGCGGAGACAATTGCGCGCGGGTCGGGTAAACGTGCTGTTCGGTCGTCAACACCAGAGTCGCGGCTGCGCCCCGGGGGGCGCCGCAGCGGAAAGGCTGCGATGAGGCTCCTGCTGCGCTTTTTCGGGTTTCTGTTCGCGGCGGGGACGATCGTGTTCCTGGTGGCGATCGTCGCGGCGGCCGGCATGTTCTGGCACTACTCGAAGGATCTGCCCGATTATTCGCAGCTGCAGGACTACGAGCCCCCGGTGATGACCCGGGTGCACGCGTCGGACGGCGCGCTGCTCGCCGAAATCGCCAGCCAGCGCCGGCTCTACCTGCCGATCCAGGCGGTTCCCAAGCTCGTCTCCAACGCTTTCATCGCGGCCGAGGACAAGAGCTTCTACGAGCACGGCGGCCTCGATTTCTCCGGCATCGCCCGCGCGGTGATGTCCTACTTGCAGAATTACGGCTCCAACCGCCGTCCGCAGGGCGCCTCGACCATCACCCAGCAGGTCGCCAAGAACTTCCTCTTGAGCAACGAGGTGTCGTTCGAGCGCAAGATCAAGGAGGCGCTGCTGTCGCTGCGCATCGAGCGCGCCTACACCAAGGACAAGATTCTCGAGCTCTATCTCAACGAGATCTATCTCGGCTTCAGCGCCTACGGGGTGGCGGCGGCCTCGCTGCTCTACTTCGACAAGTCGGTGCACGAGCTCACCATTGCGGAAGCCGCCTATCTGGCGGCGCTGCCCAAGGGGCCGAACAACTACCATCCGTTCCGGCAGCGCGAGCGCGCCATCGAGCGACGCAACTATGTGATCGATCGCATGGTCGAGGATCGCTACATCTCCGCCCAGGACGGCGACAAGGCCAAGAAGGAGCCGCTTGCCGTCACCCAGCGGCCGACCGGCGCGCACGTCTTCGCGGCCGAGTACTTCGCCGAGGAGGTCCGCCGCGAGATCTACGAGCGCTTCGGCGAGAAGAAGCTGTACGAGGGCGGCCTGTCGGTGCGCACCACGCTCGATCCCAAGCTGCAGGTCATGGCGCGCAAGGCGCTCGCCGACGGCCTGGTGCGCTACGACGAAGGGCAGGGATATCGCGGGGCGATCAGCAAGATCGACATCTCGGGAGACTGGGGCGTGACCCTCGCCAAGGTGAACTCGCTCTCCGACGTGGCGCCATGGCGCCTCGCGGTGGTGCTGGAGACCAGCGACCAGTCGGCGCGCGTCGGCCTGCAGCCGATCCGCGAGCCGGGCGGCGCGGTCTCCAAGGAGCGCCAGGTCGGCATCGTGCCGCTCGACGCGGTGAAGTGGGCGAAGCCCGCCGCCGGGCACGACCGGTTCAAGAACATCCAGCGCGTCAATCAGGTGCTCCAGCCCGGCGATGTCGTCTATGTCGAGCCCGGCAAGGACGCCAATCAATACCGGCTGCGCCAGCTTCCCGAGGTGTCCGGCGCCATCGTGGCGATGGACCCGTGGACCGGACGCGTGCTGGCGATGGTCGGCGGGTTCTCCTTCGACCAGAGTCAGTTCAACCGTGCGACCCAGGCGTTGCGCCAGCCGGGATCGACGTTCAAGCCATTCGTCTATGCGGCGGCCCTCGACAACGGCTACACGCCGTCGAGCACCGTGATGGATGCGCCGCTCGAGATCGATCAGGGACCGGGCATGGGCTCGTGGCGGCCGGAGAACTACGGCGGCAAGTTCTATGGGCCGAAGCCGTTGCGGTTCGGCATCGAGCTGTCCCGCAACGTGATGACGGTGCGGCTCGCCCAGGACGTCGGCATGCCGCTGATCGCCGAATATGCCAAGCGTTTCGGCGTGTACGACGACCTGCCTCCCTACCTGTCGTTCGCGCTCGGCGCCGGCGAGACCACGCTGATGCGCATCGTCGCCGCCTATTCGATGTTCGCCGACGGCGGCAAGCGCATCAAGCCGACGCTGATCGACCGCATCCAGGACCGCTATGGCCACACGGTCTATCGCCATGACGAGCGCGAATGCCGCGGTTGCGACGCGGACGCCTGGAAAAACCAGTCGGAGCCGACCCTGATCGACCGCCGCGAGCAGGTGCTCGATCCGATGACGGCCTACCAGATCACATCGATGCTCGAGGGGGTGGTGCAGCGCGGCACCGCGGCCGGCGTCGGGTTCAAGGAGCTCGGCAAGCCGGTGGCCGGCAAGACCGGCACGACCAACGAGTCGAAGGACGTCTGGTTCGTCGGCTTCACGCCCGATCTCGCGGTCGGCGTCTATGTCGGCTACGACAAGCCGCGTACGCTGGGGCGGACGGAGACCGGCGGTCACATCTCGGCGCCAATCGTCAGGGATTTCCTCAAGGCGGCGCTGGCCGACAAGCCGGCCGTGCAGTTCCGCACCCCCGTCGGCATCAAGCTGATCCGCGTCGAGGCCTCGTCGGGCATGCGCGCCGGTCCGGGAAGCACCGGAAATGTCATCATCGAGGCCTTCAAGCCCGGCACCGCGCCACCCGACAACTCCTCGCTCGTCGGCAGCAACACCGATCCGGAGGGCCGTCCGCTCCCGGTGCCGGCTGAGGCGGACCGCGCCGTGCGCACCGGGACCGGCGGGCTGTATTAGGAACCCGGCACTGTAGCCCGGATGCGGGGAGGCGGTGCCACATTGCAAGGCCGTTCCCGCATTCCGCTCCACGCGGGCTACAGCCCTGGCCGCAATTCGCCCAGCGCCTGATCGATCCGCTGCGCGACCGCCTCGGTATCGGCGAACGGCAGATCGAGGCGGCGGTCGGCCGACACCGTCAGCATGAGGTTGTAGGGTGCGTCCTTGCGCTCGTCGACGGCACGAAAATCGGTGCGAAAGACGATGATCGGCTTCTTTCGGAAGGCATAGCCGCATTCCCAGCAGGTGCCGGAGTCCGGGTCCGGGCCATCCATGTTGGCGACCACGACCTCGGCCCAGTCGATGCCCTGGACGTCGATCGCGAAAATCTGCTGCGCCGACATCGTGCGCTGCTCGGACTCCTGGGGCAGCCAGACCTCATGCCCGAGTTGGCGCAGCCGCCCGGCAAGCCGAGCGTTGAACTCGCGCTCGGCCGTGCTGAACAGGGGTCCGGCCAGATAAATCCTCATGTCGCGCTCGCCCGTGTCCGTGGTTTTCAGCGGCGGATTCCAATACCGGAGCAGCGCGTTCCCCCGGCCGAGGCCCGGCGTACCGGCCGTCGGCGATGGAACGCCCGGGGACGCGCCGACCCTTAGCATGAATCCGGTCGCCGGATGCGCCTGCTGATGTCCGCCGTGCGCCGGGTTGCGCGGCCGGACCGGGGCCGCTAGATCGAGCCCGGAGCGGGCTGTTCCCGAGTCGAGGTTCGATCATGCGCGCCGAAACCCAAGCCGATATTGACGCCATCAAGCAGTCCCTGGGACTGCTGAGGAGGCATCTTTGACTTCGACGCGTCGACGGCGCGCCTCGCCGAGCTCAATCGCGAGGCCGAGGATCCGGCTCTGTGGAGCGATCAATCGCGCGCCCAGCGGGTGATGCAGGAGCGCACCGCGCTCGAGGACAGTCTCAACGCGATCGGGCGCATCGAGCGCGAGCTCGACGACCAGGTCACCATGATCGAGCTTGGCGAGGCCGAGAAGGACGCCCAGGTGGTCGCCGACGCCGAGGTGGCGCTCAAGGCGTTGCGCGGCGAGGCGGCCCGGCGCGAGCTGGAGGCGCTGCTCTCCGGCGAAGCGGATCAAAACGACAGCTTCCTCGAGGTCCATGCCGGCGCCGGCGGCACCGAAAGCCAGGACTGGGCGCAGATGCTGCTGCGCATGTACGTGCGCTGGGCCGAGCAGCACGGCTACAAGGTCGAGTACCTGGAGGAAACGCTCGGTGAGGAGGCCGGCCTCAAGTCGGCGACAGTCCAGGTCAAGGGGCACAACGCCTACGGATGGTTGAAGAGCGAGAACGGCGTGCACCGTCTGGTGCGCATCTCACCGTTCGATTCCAATGCGCGCCGCCACACCTCGTTCGCCAGCGTCAACGTCTATCCGGTGGTCGACGATCGCATCGTGGTGGAGGTGAAGGAGGCCGACGTGCGCGTCGACACCATGCGGTCGGGCGGCGCCGGCGGCCAGCACGTCAACAAGACCGAATCGGCGGTCCGGCTCACCCACATCCCGACCGGCATCGCGGTGGTGTGCCAGAGCGACCGTTCGCAGCATCGCAACCGGGCCCAGGCTTGGCAGATGCTGCGGGCGCGGCTCTACGATCGCGAGCTCAAGAAGCGCGAGGAGAAGGCCGCCGCCGACCAGGCCGCCAAGACCGACATCGGCTGGGGCCACCAGATCCGCTCCTACGTGCTGCAGCCCTATCAGATGGTGAAGGATCTGCGCACCGGGACGACCTCGTCGAACCCCGCGGGCGTGCTCGACGGCGACCTCGATCCGTTCATGGGCGCGGCGCTGGCACAGAAGGCCTTCGGCGGCGAGCCGGTCGAGATCGAGGACGCGGATTAGCCGCTACGACGTGCCCGCCAGCCTGGCGGCGGCGCGCAGGAACCTCAGAGGGTCGACGGCCTCGCCGTCCACCCTGGTCTCGTAGTGCAGGTGCGGGCCGGTCGATCGGCCGGTCGAGCCGACCCGGCCGATGGTCTGCCCGAGCCGCACCGGTTGGCCGACCTCGACGTCGATTCCCGAGAGGTGGCCGTAACGCGTGGCAAAGCCGTTGCCATGATCGATCTCGATCATGCGGCCGTAGCCGCCGCTCCAGCCGGCGTGGGTGACGGTGCCATTGGCGGTGGCGCGAACCGGATCTCCGATCTCGCCGCGGAAATCCAGGCCGGTATGCATGGCCGGCAAGTGGAGGAACGGATCCAGCCGCGTGCCGAAGCCGGAGGTGGTGTCGAGCTCGCCATTGATCGGCTTGCGGATCGGCACCGAGACCAGCGTCCGGTTGAGCTGCTCGACATGTGCGCGGGTCGCATTGACCCGGAAGATCTGTCGCTCGAAGGCGTTCTCCGCTCCCGGTTTCACCGGGACGAGGGGGCCGCCGACCGCGGACGACGCGATCCTCGGCGGAGCCGGCAGCTTGCTCGGATCGAGGCCGAGCTCGGTCAGGACGCTGCGAATCCGCCGCACCTTGCCGTCGTAGCGTTCATCGATCGCGTTGAGCGCCGCAGTCTCGGTTGCCTCGACGCGATCGAGCGAGCGCTGCAGCCTGGCGAGCGTCATGTCGATGTCGCCATGCGGACTGCCTGCCGCGCGCTCGCCGGTCACCGGGCTCGGCCGGGATTCCAGCCGCGCCTCGCGATCCGACGGCGGCACCAGGATCACCGTGTCGTTGATCGGCGACGGCTTGGGCGGCGCTGCCTGAGGCCGGCTGGTCGCCATCGAGCGCGCTGTCGGCCTGGTCGATCCGGTGGTCAGGTCCGGCACGCCGGCGAGCATCGCAGCCCGCGATTCCAGGGTCGACTGGCGGCGGACCACCTGGTCGAGCTTCTGTTCGAATTGTTCCTGATCGAGCAGCTGGCGGCTTGCCATCCGATCGACCTGGGAGCGCAGCTCGGCGATGCGGTCCTCGTAGCCGTATTGCATGTCCGCCTGCCGGGCGATCAGCCGGGTGAGGAAGTCGTCGTGAAAGGCGAAGTAGGTGGCGGTGACGATCGACCACGCCGCCATGATCACCAGGGTGCCGACCGTCGTCCAGAATGCGATCGGTCCCAGCCGCAGCTGGCGTCCGCCGTGGCCGAGGGTGAAATCCGCCAGCGTGGCCGTGTGGCCGTCGGTCGCATGGACCTCGGGCCCGAGATGTGTCGGATCGGCGTACCCGGCATGGCGATGGCCGCGATGACGGTGGCTCTTGGACCTGTGGGACATTGGCGCTCCCGCGCCGCTCCCACGTAAGGCCGACGCTCAGTGCAGCCAATTTGCTTTCGGATGGTTAATAATTCCCCAACCTCCTTGTGGAATCATGGGTCGATGTCAGTCCTTACAGCGCGCGTGCCGCCTGCAGAACGGCTTCGGCGTGGCCGGGGATCTTTACCTTCGGCCAGACCGCGGCGATGCGGCCGTCGGGCCCGATCAGGAAGGTGGCGCGGGTGATTCCCATGTAGGTGCGCCCGTACATCGATTTCGGGCCCCAAACCCCGTAGGCGTTGAGCATTTTCCGCGTTTCGTCCGAGGCGAGAGGGATCCCGAGCTGATGCTTGGCCTTGAAGTCATCCAGTGCCTTGACCGGATCGGCCGAGACCCCGAGGACGGCGGTCCCGGTCTTGGCGAACTCCGGCGCCAGCGCGGTGAACGCGACCGCCTCCTTCGTGCACCCGCTGGTGTCCGCCTTGGGATAGAAATAGAGGACGAGCTTCCTGCCCTTGAAGTCGCCGAGCGACACGCTGCCCCCGCCATCTCGCGGCAGGGTGAAATCCGGGGCCTTGGAGCCCGTGGCCAATTCGCTCGCCATGCGCCTTCCTTTCGTCGTTTTCGCACGATCAATGTGGACGGACAATACGATAGCTGGGGGTTGCCGCTGGCGCATCGGGGTCGATTCATGCGAGACCACGATGTGGTCTGCCGGGACGATTGGGCCGGACGCGCGGACCTGACCAGTCCGGCGAACGAGGGGACGCCCGACAGGGCATGAAGCCGACGATTGCTCATCCGTTTGCGGCGACGATCCGTCGGGCCTGGGCGGCCCTGCACCTGCATGCGCGTGCGCGTGCGCTGCTGGTCGGCCGCCAACGTCTCGCGCGGTCGCGCGCCCCGCATCACCAGGACCCCGACGACCGGCACGAGCACCATCGCCTGCTCGGCAGCCGTCCGCGGGTGTTGCGCAGGTGTGCAATCGGCATGGCGGTGCTCATCGCCATCGTAACGATCCCGATCATCGCCGTGTCGTGGCAGCTCGCCAGTGGGCCGATCTCGCTCGATCTGGTGACGCCGTTTCTGACCTCGGCGGTCGAGGAGCGCCTCGGCGGCCGCCACCGGATCGAGGTCGGCGGCACCCAGCTGGAGCGCACCGAGGACGGCGGCACGGCCATCCGCATGCGCGATATCGTGTTGCGCGATACCGACGGCACCGAGGTTGCGCGTGCTCCCAAGGCCGAGGTCGGCCTGTCCGGGCTCGGCCTGCTGATCGGACGGATCCGCGCCGAGCGCCTGAGCCTGATCGGCGTGACCATGGCGGTGCGGGTCGAGACCGATGGCCAGATCAGCATATCGGCAGGCGCCAAGCAGCAGCCGATCGGCACCGCCCGACCGGCGGAGGCCACCCGCAATGCGGCGCCAACGGTCGACTCGGCGTCCGCCGCCGGCCCCGACATGGTGGCGGCAGGCCTCGCCTGGCTCGCCGACCTCGACGCGCTCGGGCTCGACGGGCAGTCGCTGACCGAGGTCGGGTTGAAGAACGGCAGCTTGGTCGTCGACGATCGTCGCGGCGGCAAGCAATGGAATTTCGACAAGATCAACGTGAGCGTGACCCGGCCGAAAGAGGGCGGGGTGGCATTCGCCGTCAACTCGGTCGGCGCCGACGGACCGTGGTCGTTGACCGCCACGGTGACGCCGCGGGGCGACGGCCGGCGTGCCATCGAGGCGGTTGTCCGCGATATCTCGCCCAATGACCTGTTCCTCGCGTTGCGCATCGGCGACGGTCGTCTCAAGGCCGACATGCCGGTGTCGGCGATCCTCAGGGCTGACATCGAGCGCGACGGCACACCCAACAGTGCGGAAGGCCGGATCATCGTCAAGTCCGGGTCCTTCCTCGATCCCGACAATCCCGAGGGCCGCGTGGCCATCGAGGAGGGCCAGATCGGCTTCAAGTGGGACCCGCAGAACCGGCAATTCATCGTGCCGATCGAGCTGTCGTCGAGCGGCAACCAGTTCAGCTGGCTCGGCCAGGTCGAGGCCCCGCGCGAGCCCGGCGGCCCGTGGGGCATCGCGATCACCCGGGGGCTCGTGGTGCTCGCGCCCGACCAGCCGCGCGAGGCACCGCTGGTGCTCGACCGCATCTCCGTGCGCGGCCGCTTCGATGCGGCCAGGCGGCGCATCGAGATCGACCAGGGCGAAGCCGGCGGCGCGGTGACCGGCGCATCGTTTTCCGGCGCACTCGACTGGTCGAGCGGCGAGCCCAGGCTGATCGGCGGCCTCGCGACCACGAAAATGAACGCGTCGGCGATGAAGCGGTTGTGGCCGGTCTTCATCCAGTCGAAGATCCGGTTGTGGGTGGTCGAGCACCTGCTGGGCGGCACGGCCGACCGTGTCGTGATGGCGATCAATGCGCCGCTGGCGGTGCTCAAGTCGGGAGGGCCGCCGGCCGCGGAAGACGCCCTGTCGACGGATATTTCCGGCACCGGCGCAATCATCCGACCGATCGACGGATTGCCGCCGATCCACGATGCCGACATGGTGCTGCACGTGACCGGACGGACGGTGACCATCCGGATGGCCCGCGGCGCGGCCGATCTGCCGTCCGGCCGCAAGCTGACGCTGTCCAATGGTCTCTTCGAGGTGACCAACACTCACGTTCAGCCGGTGCCGGCCCGGGTGCGATTCAAGGTGGAAGGCGGTGTCGACGCCGCTGCCGAGCTCGTCGCCATGGAGCCGCTGCGCGACACGCCGGGCAGCGTGATCGAGCCGTCGACCGCGCACGGAACGATGTCGGCGGTGGTCAGTGCCGCCTGGCCGATCATGGACAAGATCCCGAAGACGGCGATTACCTATACGGTCGAGTCCGACCTCAGCAATTTCGCCGCCGACAAGATGGCCCGCGGCCAGAAGATCGAGAGTTCCGGGTTTCACCTCACCGCGACGCAGCAGGGCGTTCAGACCAAGGGAGAATTCCGCGTCGCCGGGATTCCCGCCACCGTCGAGTATCGGCGCGCCGCCGGGGCGCCCGAGATCGAGGTCCGGGCGACCACGACGTTCGACGAGAAGGCCTTCGCCAAGCTCGGGTTCGATTGGAACGGCGCGCTCGCCGGGCCGATCCCGATCAAGCTCAACGGCCGCATCGGGTTCGGCGAGCGCGACGGCCGTTTCGCCATCGAGGCCGATCTCACCCAGGCACGCGTCGCCGAGTTCCTGCCGGGATGGAGCAAGCCGCCGGGAACGGCCACCCGGGCGACCTTCCAGATGCTGGAAAGGCCCCAGGGGCTGCGCTTCGAGGACATCGTCGTCGATGGTGGCGGAACGCTGATCAGGGGGAACGCCGAGGTCGATGCCGAGGGCGACGTGATCAGCGCGAGCTTCCCGGCGTTCTCCCCCTCCGACGGCGACAAGACCTCGCTCAAGGCCGAGCGCGGCGCCGACGGCGTGGTGAAGGTCGTGATGCGCGGCGAAGTGTTCCAGGGGCGCAACTTCATCAAGAGTGTCCTCGGCGGGTCATCGAGCGACAAGTCCAAGCACGGGCCGCGCGACTACGACCTCGACATCAAGATCGGTGCCGTGGCCGGCTTCGAGGGTGAGACCGTGCGCAGCATGGAGCTCGCGTTCGGCAAGCGCGCAGGGCAGGTGCGCAGCTTCGGGCTGACGGCGCGGATCGGTCGCGACGCAACGCCGCTGATCGGGAATCTGGGCTCCTATTCGGGCGGCCGCCAGGTGATCTACGTGGAGACCAACGATGCCGGCGCGCTCATGCGCTTCGCCGACATCTATTCGAAGATGCTCGGCGGCCAGATGTGGATCGCGATGGACCCGCCGAGCGCGACCAGCACCACGCAGGTCGGCCTGCTCAACGTCCGCGACTTCTCGGTCCGCGGCGAGGCCGCGCTCGAGCAGGTCGCCGCCAGCGGCCCGATCGAGTCGAGCACCCGGGTGACGACCGGCCCGGGGAACGCCGGTGTGCAGTTCAGCCGGATGCGAGTCGACTTCGTCCGCTCTCCCGGCAGGCTGACGGTTCGCGACGGGCTCATTTCCGGTCCGTCGGTGGGCGCCAACATCGAGGGACACTTCGACTACGCGCGCAACGAGGTCAGCATGCGTGGCAACTTCGTGCCGCTCTACGCGCTGAACAACATGATCCCGCGGATCCTGCCGTTCGTGGCGCCGCAGAATGAGGGGTTGTTCGGTGTCACCTTCGAGGTGATCGGGTCTCTCGACCAGCCGACCCTGCGGGTCAATCCGGTGTCGGCGATCGCGCCCGGCTTCCTGCGCAAGCTGTTCGAGTTCCAGGGCACCCCCGCCGACCACAGCTACGCGCCGGCGCGGCCGGATCGCTGAACGCCGGGGCTGCGCTTCGACGCCCGACCGGTTAATCTAGCTTTGTATCCCGGATTGAGCGCAGCGAAATCCGGGAACCGCGTTTCTGACGCGTCCCCGCATTGAGCTTCGCTTCATGCGGGCTACGGCCGCTGCGTCGCCGAGTCGTCTGACCAGTCTCCGACCCGAGAAGCGCCACCCATGACCAGCAAGAAGCTCCGCGTCGCTGTCCTGTTCGGCGGCAAGTCGGCCGAGCATGAAGTCTCGCTGCAATCCGCCCGCAACGTGATCGAGGCGCTCGACAAGAACAAATACGACATCGTTCCGATCGGCATCGACAAGGACGGGCGCTGGCTGCTCGCCGAGACGTCGAGCTATCTGCTCGACAGCGGCGACCCCAAGCTGATCCGACTCGACAAATCGAGCACGACGGTCGCGGTCGTGCCGCAGAGCGGCGGCTCCCTGTTGGAGCTCGCCTCGCGCCGCGAGGCGGCGCCGATCGACGTGTTCTTTCCGGTCCTGCATGGGCCGTTCGGCGAGGACGGCAGCATTCAGGGTCTGCTCAAGCTCGCCAATGTGCCGTTCGTGGGATCCGGTGTGCTGGGCTCGGCGGTGAGCATGGACAAGGACGTGGTGAAGCGCCTGTTCCGCGACGCCGGCATCCCGATCGCCGATTTCGTCGTGGTGCGCCCCGGCGATGCGGTATCCTTCGCGGCGATCGTGGACAGGCTCGGCTGCCCGGTCTTCGTCAAGCCGGCGAACCTCGGCTCGTCGGTCGGCGTGCACAAGGTGGGAAGCGAGGCCGAGCTCGGTCCTGCGCTCGCCGATGCCTTCGCCTACGACACCAAGGTGCTCATCGAGCAGGCGATCGTCGGGCGCGAGATCGAATGCTCGGTCCTTGGCAACGAGGCGCCGATCGCCTCGGTGCTGGGCGAGATCGTGCCGCATCACGAATTCTATTCCTACGAGGCCAAGTACATCGACGAGCAGGGCGCCGGGCTGGAGATTCCCGCGAAGCTCGATGCAGGCGTCGCGGGACGGATCCGGGAGACGGCGGTCGAGGCGTTTCGCGTCGCCGGCTGCGAAGGCATGGCGCGGGTCGACTTCTTCCTGCAGCCCGACGGTACGGCGATCGCCAACGAGATCAACACGATCCCCGGGTTCACGTCGATCAGCATGTATCCCAAGCTGTGGGAGGCGAGCGGCATCCCGCAGCCGGAGCTGCTCGACCGCCTGATCGAGCTGGCAATCGCCCGCTTCCAGCGCGACGCGCGGCTGAAGACCTCGCGTTGATCCAACGATGGACATACCAACATGAAGATCGCATTTATCGGCCTGGGCCGGATGGGGCGAGAGCTGGCAGCTCATCTCGTGACCGATGGTCACACCGTCGCGGTGTGGAACCGCACGGCGTCCGCGTCTGCGGACCTCATCAAGCTCGGAGCCAGAGCCGGCGCGGATCCGGCCGGCGCCGTCGCCGGCGCCGAGGTCGTCGTCACCGCGCTGTTCGGCCCGGACGCCGTCGACGAGGTCGTGATCGCCGCCGGTCTGCCCATCGCGGCAGGCGCGCTGTGGGTCGACGTCACCACGGTCGCACCTGCCGACGCCGACCGCTTCTCGGCCTGGTCGGCAGCCCGCCGCATCGCTTACGTCCACGCGCCGGTGATCGGCTCGCTCGGCCCGGCTCGCGCCCGCAAGCTCGCCGTCCTGCTCGGCGGCGATGCGGCGGCCGTCGCCAGAGCCAGGGCGGTCGTCGTCTGGGCCGACCCGGCCCGCGTCAAGACCTACGATAGCGCGGCCAAGGCCGCCGCCGGCAAGCTCATCGCCAACCTGACCGTGGCACTGAGCATGCAGGGTGTCGTCGAGGCGCTGCGGCTGGGGCACTCCAACGAGCTCGATACCGCGGAGGTTCTCTCCACCCTCGATCTGACGCTGTTCGCCGCCATGAAGGGCATGAAGGCAGAAATGATCCGCAGCGGAACCTTCGATGATACCCAGTTCTCCGCGGACCTGCTGGCCAAGGACATCCGCCTGATGATGCACAGCAGCCGGTATCCTTTGCCCGCCCTCGCTGCGGCGTTCGAGTCCCTGCAGACCGCAATGCGGGCCGGTCGCGGCGCCTGCGACTTCTCCGTCATCGCCGCCGGCGACAGGGGCTGAAGGGCTTCGCTTGCTTGGCGAGCAGCCGCGAGTCGGGCCGACGCCAGGGCGCCCGGACCGCTCTCAGTCTGCCTCGGGCGCGGGCTTCAGCAGAATGTGGCGCTTGCGGCCGAGCGACAGCTTGATCACGCCCTCCGGCGTGAGATCGTCGGGCCGCAAGGCCGCGCGCTCGTCCTCGACGGTGCGGTCGTTCACTTTCAGGCCGCCGCCCTTGACTTGCCGGCGCGCGTCGCTGGTCGAGGCGACGAGCCCGGCCCTGACGAAGGCGGTGAGCACGCCGAGCCCGCCGGCGAGCTCGGCGGCTGCGATCTCGACGGTCGGCAGGCTCGCGGCGAGCCGGCCTTCCTCGAACGTCGTCCGTGCCGTACCGGCTGCCGCCTCCGCGGCGTCGCGGCCGTGCAGCAGCGCGGTCGCCTCGGTCGCCAGGACCTTCTTCGCCTCGTTGATGTCCGATCCGCCGAGCGCGGCGAGTCGCGCGATCTCGTCGAGCGGCAGCACCGTGAAGAGTTTGAGGAACCGCTCGACGTCGCCGTCCTCGGTGTTGCGCCAGAACTGCCAGTAGTCGTACGGGCCCAGGAGGTCGGCGTTGAGCCATACGGCTCCGGCGGCGGTCTTGCCCATCTTGGCGCCGGAGCTCGTGGTGAGCAGCGGTGAGGTGAGCGCGAACAGCTGGGCGTTCATCATGCGCCGGCCGAGATCGATGCCGTTCACGATGTTGCCCCACTGGTCGGATCCGCCCATCTGCAGGACGCAGCCGTGGCGGCGGAACAGCTCG
Source organism: Xanthobacteraceae bacterium (assembly GCA_049509935.1). Taxonomy (GTDB): domain Bacteria; phylum Pseudomonadota; class Alphaproteobacteria; order Rhizobiales; family Xanthobacteraceae; genus AP-16. The sequence goes on from JBEKZK010000003.1 coordinate 23,564, forward strand.
ACGAAATCGTAAGCCTGGAGGATCATGTAGTTGAACTCCAGGAACGACATCTCGTGCTGGCGGTCGAGGCGCAGCTTCACCGAATCGAAGCTGAGCATGCGATTGATCGAGAAGTGCCTGCCGACCTCGCGCAGGAACTCGATGTAGTTGAGCGGCGCCAGCCAATCGGCATTGTCGGTCATGATGGCGTCGCCGGCGCCTTCGCCGAAGCCGAGGAAGCGCGAGAACGTCCCCTTGATCGAGTTCTTGTTGGCCTCGATCTGCTCGTAGGTGAGGATGCGTCGGGTGTCGTCGCGGCCCGACGGGTCGCCGACCCGCGTCGTGCCCCCGCCCATCAGGGTGATCGGCCGGTGCCCGGTCTGCTGCAGCCAGTGCAGCATCATGATCTGGATCAGCGAGCCGACGTGCAGCGACGCGGCGGTGCAGTCGAACCCGATATAGGCGGTGATCCGCGAGGTCGCCGCCAGCCGGTCGAGCTCCGCGGGCTCGGAGACCTGATGGATGTAGCCGCGGCTCGCCAGCACGCGGAGGAAATCCGACTTGTACGCGCTCATCCGCTCGATCCCGTCTCGCCCCCGCCGGAGCGGTGGTGTAACAGGTCCGGCATCGGATTCAACCGCCGTCCCCGAGGTCCCGCCCATGTCCTGCGTTGCAGCCATCGGCCTGATGAGCGGGACTTCGCTCGACGGGGTCGACGTCGCCCTGGTCGAGACCGACGGCGAGACGATCAACCGCTTCGGGCCGACCGGCTACCGCCCCTATGCGGAGGGCGAGCGCGCGGTGTTGCGCGACGCGCTCGCCGCGGCGGTCGGGCTCGACGACCGCACGGCGCGGCCGGGCGTGCTGGGCGAGGCTGAGGCGTGCGTCACCGCGGCGCACGCCGAAGCCGTCGAACGCTTCCTCGACGCCAACCGCATCAGTGCCGGCGCGATCGCCGTGGTCGGCTTCCACGGCCAGACCGTCCTGCATCGGCCGGAGGCACGCCTGACCGTGCAGATCGGCGATGGCCACCGGCTCGCGGCGCGGCTCGGCGTTCCTGTGGTGTTCGATTTCCGCGCCGCCGATGTGGCGGCCGGCGGGCAGGGGGCGCCGCTGGTCCCGGTGTTCCACCGCGCGCTGGTGGAGACGCTGCACCGCGCCCTGCCGGTCGCCGTGCTCAATATCGGGGGCGTCGCCAACGTGACCTACGTCGATGCCGCCACGCTCATCGCCTGCGATACCGGGCCAGGGAATGCGCTGATCGACGATTTCATGCTCGCCCGGACCGGCGAGGCCCGGGATTCCGATGGCCGCACGGCGGCCCGGGGAACCGTTGACGAGGCGTTCATCACGCGTTTCCTGTCCCACCCGTTCTTCGCGCTGGCCCCGCCGAAGTCGCTCGATCGTAACGCTTTTGCCGGCATCGCGCCGCCCGACCTGTCGGTCGCCGACGGTGCCGCCACGCTCACGGCGCTCACCGCCGCCGCCGTCGCGGCGATCGTGGCGCGCCTGCCGCAGCCTCCGCGGTCATGGATCGTCGCCGGCGGCGGCGCGCGCAACCCGACCCTGATGAGCATGCTCGCCGGACGGCTCGCGCCCGCCGGCGTGGAGAGTGCCGATGCGGTCGGCTGGTCGGCCGACGCCATCGAGGCCCAGGCGTTCGCGGTGCTGGCGGTGCGCGCGCTGCGCGGTGCGCCGCTCACGTTTCCGACCACGACCGGGGTTGCGCGTCCGATGACCGGAGGGGTCATCGTGCGGCCTTGACAGCCGAGCTACGCCGCGCTGGTCTTGCGGTCACCCTTGAGACGCTTGTCGAGGTAGCCGCTGACGATCTGCATCAGCTCCTCGATCTTGCCGTCGAAGAAGTGGTTGGCGCCGACGATGACCTTCTGATCGATCACGATGCCCTTCTGGGTCTTCAGCTTCTCGACCAGGCCAGTGACGTCCTTGGCCGGGACCACGGCATCCTTGTCGCCATGGACGATCAGCCCGGAGGACGGGCAGGGCGCCAGGAAGGAGAAGTCGTAGAGGTTGGCGGGCGGCGCCACCGAGATGAAGCCTTCGATCTCCGGCCGCCGCATCAGCAGCTGCATGCCGATCCAGGCGCCGAACGAAAAGCCGGCGATCCAGCAGCTGCGCGCCTCCGGATTGATCGACTGCGCCCAGTCGAGTGCGGACGCCGCATCGGACAACTCCCCGGTGCCGTGGTCGAACGAGCCTTGGCTGCGGCCGACGCCGCGGAAATTGAAACGCAGCACCGCGAAGTTGCGATGGGCGAAGGCATAATAGAGCTGATATACGATCTGGTGGTTCATCGTTCCGCCAAATTGCGGATGAGGATGCAGAACGATGGCAATCGGTGCGTTCTTCTGCCGCGCCTGATGGTAACGACCCTCGATCCGTCCGGCCGGACCGGTAAAAATGACTTCGGGCATGGGCAGAACCTCGATCGACGCAGCGGCAGTCTGCCTCGGCACAGGCCAGCGAACTATGTCGCGCTTGACGGGACCGACAGCCGCACGTAATTGCTTGAAATCATTCCAATTCCGGACATCCGCGTCGGCCCGGAAAGGCGCAGGAGATCCCGGCAGGGACAGCAGGCGCTTGTTGTAGCACGATCCGCGGGGCCCAATGCAAGTCCCCTGAGCGCCCCTGAGCGCCATGCGCGATCAGTTGAGATCGGTGAGTCAAGGTGATGGCCGAGCGGGCTTATCTCGACTGGAATGCCAGCGCGCCGCTGCGACCGGAGGCCCGCGCCGCCATGATCGCCGCGTTGGAGCTGGGTGCGGGAAATCCTTCATCGGTCCACCGCGAGGGTCGCGCCGGGCGGCGGCTCATCGAGGACGCACGCGAAAAGGTCGCAGCGCTGGTCGGTGCCGATCCGAGCCGGGTGATTTTCACCTCGGGCGGGACCGAGGCCAACATGTTGGCGCTGTCGCCCACGAGCGAGCACGGCTGGCTGCTGGTGTCGGCGATCGAGCATCCCTCGGTGCGGAGCGGCGGCTTGTTCCCGGTCGACCGCGTCGCCGAGATCCCGGTGCGGGCGTCCGGCGAGGTCGACCTGGTCGCGCTCGAAAGCCGGTTGGCGCACGTGGCCCGTGCCAGGCGCGGTCCCGTGCTGGTATCGATCATGCTCGCCAACAATGAGAGCGGAATCATCCAACCCGTGGAGCAGGCGGCCGAAATCGTTCACGCGGCAGGCGCCCTGCTGCATGTCGACGCGATTCAGGCCGCGGGGCGAATACCCTGCAATATCGAACGGTTACGGGCCGATCTTATGAGCTTGTCGGGGCACAAGCTGGGGGCGCCGAAGGGAGTGGGCGCGCTGGTTCGCGGCACCTCCGCTGTCGACGTCAAGCCGCTGATCAGAGGCGGCGGGCAGGAGCGTGGTCTGCGCGCCGGCACCGAGAACGTGGCGGGCGTCGCGGGCTTCGGGGCGGCGGCCGAGGCCGCCGGTCGCGGGCTCGAAGCCGAGTGCGCGAGGGTCGAAAGGCTGCGCGACCGGCTCGAGGCCGGACTGCGGCAGGCGTCGCCTCACGCCATTGTCTTCGGCGCCGGGCGCAACCGGTTGCCCAATACCACTTTGTTCGCGGTTCCCGGTGTGAAGGCGGAAACTGCCGTCATTGCGCTCGATCTCGAGGGCGTCGCCGTATCGTCGGGGGCGGCGTGCTCTTCCGGCAAGGTCCAGCCGTCCCACGTCCTCGCCGCCATGGGGGTCCCGCCGGAGCTCAACGGCGGCGCCGTCCGGGTCAGTCTGGGCTGGGATACCACCGATTCCGACCTCGAATGCTTTTTCGCCGCTTGGCTAAAGTTTTGCGGCGCATTACATAGGTTGAGAGGCGAAGCCGCCGCGTGAGGGAGCATGACGAGGGGGTGACCCCGAGACAGCCACCACCATAACCCGACACATCCAACCCGCGGTCCTTGAAACCGCAGCGGAGGGAAGAATGCCGGCCGTGCAAGAGACCGTCGAGCAGGTTCGCCGAATCGACGTCGATCAATACAAGTATGGATTCGTCACCGATATCGAATCCGACAAGGCCCCGAAGGGGCTCGGCGAAGAAACCGTACGCTTCATCTCGGCCAAGAAGAGCGAGCCCGAATGGATGCTCGCCTGGCGGCTCGACGCCTATCGGCGCTGGCTGACCATGCGCGAGCCGCAATGGGCGCGGGTCGACTATCCGGCGATCGACTATCAGGACCTGTACTATTACTCCGCCCCGAAGCGGACGCCGGGCCCGAAGTCGCTCGACGAGATCGATCCGGAGATCCTCAAGACCTACCAGAAGCTCGGCATTCCGCTGCGTGAGCAGGAGATCCTGGCCGGCGTCGAGCGCGGCGACGGCAGCTATTCGCGGGTCGCCGTCGATGCGGTGTTCGACTCGGTGTCGGTCGCCACCACGTTCAAGGACGAGCTCAGGAAGGCCGGGGTGATCTTCTGCCCGATCTCGGAGGCGATCCAGAGCCACCCCGAGCTGGTGAAAAAGTATCTCGGCACGGTGGTGCCGGTGACCGACAACTTCTTCGCCACGCTGAACTCGGCGGTGTTCTCCGACGGCTCGTTCGTCTACGTACCGGAAGGGGTGCGCTGCCCGATGGAGCTGTCGACCTATTTCCGCATCAACGAGCGCAACACCGG
>JBEKZK010000030.1:0-14644 GCA_049509935.1 Xanthobacteraceae bacterium
CCTTAGTAAATTGCGCATAGAGTGGAATAGATTCTACAGAATGAAGCCCAATCCCACCAAGGAGGAGTTGTTGAGGTACGCAACAGAACTCGATATGATGTATGGGCACCTCTTCATTCCATCAGTGGGGCCGCCGAAATGAGATATTTCTACGTTGAGCCGGAGGTCGCCGGTAACTTCGGAGAGCATATCGTTCTCGATACCAGCACGCATCCACCGATAGTTCACAAGCTGCACTATAAATTTGATGGATGGCTCGGCGACGCAATTTTGGAGACCTTTCCTTGCTTCATTGTCACAGTCGACCTATCAGATGCCATCGAACAGACCAAGCTTACTGGGGTTAGATTTGCCTCGGTCGAAATATCTACTTCTGAGCTGTTCCAAGGATTCTACCCTGGACGTCAACTTCCGAGTTTTCGCTGGATGCAGGTGCACGGACGGGCGGGAGCACATGACTTTGGCGTCAGCCCCCAGTTTATTCTGATCGTGTCGGCGAGGGCACTGGATCTCCTTCGCCGCTTCGGGCTCGAGCATGCAGAGGTTCGGGACTACGAGGCATAGTCAACGCCACCGTCGGGCATGCGCCGCCCGACGCCAACGGTTCCGCCGAAGCGGACCGGTCGCGGGCGTGAGGAGCACGAGCGCCGCCTTCGAACAGAAGCGCGAGCTTTCGGGCGTATGGCGGCCAACCGGACAGGATTTCGCCACGGATCCGCAACCTCGCTTCGCACGGAGAGCGATCGAGGCATGACCATGAATGGCCGTTTGCCCGCCTTTCGTCACCGGCGAACTGTGGGAGGCGATCGAGCAGGCTCGGCTCACAGGCGTGCGGATTGATCACGCTGAAACATCGACCTCCTCGTTGTTCAGGAAATTGTACCCAGGGCGGAAGCTTCCTCCATTTTGCTGGCTGCGGCCAATCGGACAGGCTGGCGCGGATGATTTGGCATTTCAAGCGACCTCGTTTTGATCGTGTCAAAGAGAGCTCTGGTACTGCTGAGGCGGTTCGGCATCGAGCATGCGGATGTTGAAGAGTTTCGCGTATGATTCCGCGAGGTGGGGCTGCCAAAATGAGATATTTCGAGGTCAAGCCGGACGTGGCCGGCGGACTGGGGAATAACACCGTTCGCGACAGGAACTCGCAAGCACCCGGCGACGCTCTCCTGGAGCTGGTGTTGAAATATCCACCTCTGAGGAATATCGACAGGTATTCCCAGGACTTGAGCTGCCGAGTTTTCGCTGGATGCAGGTGTGGGGACGTCCCGGAGCAGATGACTTTGGCATAAGCTCTAAATTGATTCTGATCGTGCCGGGCGCCCATCCAAAATGCCTTCGACCATAGCGAAGTGACGCCACCGGCGGGCCGACCGGGTTCAGCGGCTCAGCTCGAAGCCGGCGTAGTCCCGCGCGGCGACGTCGGCGCAGATGTTGCGGTAATGCGCCATCCCGCCGGCGTAGGGCATGAAGACGCGCGGCTTGCCCGGAACGTTGGCGCCGAGGTACCAGGAGTGCTGCGCCTGCGGAAGCAGCGTGGCGTTGGCCGCGGCGTTCACCTGCTCCACCCAGTGGTCCATCGCGGCGGGCTCGGCCTCGATGCGCTCCAGGCCGCGGGCGGCCATGTGGGCGATGCAGTCGGTGATCCACTCGACGTGCTGCTCGATGGCGACCGGCATGTTGCACAGCACCGACGGGCTGCCCGGCCCGGTCACGGTGAACAGGTTGGGGAAGCCCGCGACCTGCAGGCCGAGATAGTTGCGCGGGCCGGCGCGCCACGCGTCCGCCAGCGACAGGCCGCCGCGCCCGCGGATGTCCATCCGCAGCAGCGGACCGGTCATGGCATCGAACCCGGTGGCAAAGACGATGATGTCCAATGGGTATTCCGCGTCCCGCGTGCGGATGCCGACCGGCGTGATCGCCTCGATGGGGGCCGTCCGGACGTCCACCAGGGAGACGTTGTGGTGATTGAACGTCTCGAAGTAGTTGGTGTCGATCGGCGGGCGCTTCGCCGCGTAGGGGTGGTCGATGTCGGCCAGCTTGTCCGCGGTCGCGGGATCCTCGACGATCCGACGAATCTTGTCGCGGATGAAGTCGGCCGCCGTGTCATTGGCCGCCTTGTCCACCAGCAGATCGCGAAACGTGGCGCGGAATTGCAGGCCTCCCCTCTCCCAGGCCGCCTCGTACAGCCTGCGGCGCTGCTCCGGCCCGACGTCGAACGCCGAGCGGTCCTCGATGACGAAGGGATGGCCGTTGGCAGTGCTGTGCATGACGCGCCGGATCTCGGCGTGGCTCTCCCTGACCCACCGGAGAAAGTCCGCGGTCAGCGGGACGTTGCGGGCGGGCACGCTGTAGTTCGCCGTGCGCTGGAACACGGTGAGGTGCCGGGCGGTCTCGGCGATCACCGGGATGGCCTGAATGCCGGTGGAGCCGGTGCCGACCACGCCGACCCGCCGGCCGCCGAAATCGACGCCATCATGCGGCCACTGTCCGGTGTGGAACCACCGCCCGTTGAAATTTTCCAGGCCTGGAATGTCCGGCACGTTGGCGGTCGACAGGCAGCCGACGGCGGTGATCAGGAACTTCGCCGTCAGCTGCTCGCCATTGCCGGTCGTGACATGCCAGCGGTTCGCCGCGGCGTCATGGTGCGCGGCCTCGACCCGGGTGCCGAAGCGGATGTCGCGCCTCAGGTCGAACCGGTCGGCGACGTGGTTCAAATAGCGCATGATCTCCGGCTGCGCCGGATAGCGCTCGGACCATTCCCACTCCCGCAGCAGGTCCGGCGAAAAGGTGTAGCAGTAGGAATGGCTTTCGGAATCGCAGCGCGCGCCGGGGTAGCGGTTCCAATACCAGGTGCCGCCGACGCCCTCGCCGGCTTCCAGCACCTGCGCCGAAAGTCCCAGGCGGTCGCGCAGGCAGAGCAGCTGGTACAGGCCGGAAAATCCGGCACCGATGATCAGTGCGTCGAATGAGGATGTCCGGGCGGGCTCGACCGCCGGGCTCGTCGTCGTGGGCGTCGTCATCGATTTTGCGAGCTCTTCCCTGCCGGCTGCTGCCCGCGGGCGTGCGTCCAACCCCCGGTGCGATGGCACAACGCAGGCCGAGCGAACCCGTGCTCACGGGCCGAGCAGGCCGGTGCGCGTTCCGCGCATATTGAACCGGCATTCGGGAGGGTGGGCAAGGCGCGCGGCCGGGCGTGGTCAAATCGCATGTGGGTGAAATATGAAATACAGGGAATAGCAGGAAATGGGGGTCTGACCCCCTTTTAGGTCACTTGACATAATATGTAGACTTAGTCGAATATTTTCTCGGTATCTCGTCAGCGCAAGGGGGCGCATATGATTTGCGGATCGGGGAATGGTGCCTTGGCGATCAGGCTGCTGGCGCGAAGGCGGAGCATCTGGATTCTGGCGGCGACGGCGGGGGTATGGACTTGTGCCGTGCCGGCGCGAGCCGAAGAGCCCGGGATCCAGAAGCTGGAAGCGGCGATCGAGCGGATGGAGCAGCGCCACCAGGCCGAGATAAAGGCCCTGCAGGCAGAGATCCGCGAGTTGCGCAGGCAGAAGCCGCCAACGGGGACCCAGGGTCCCCCCAGAGAGCCGACGTCGCAGCTTTCCGCTGCACCGCCGATCCTGAACGCTCCTCCCGGCGCGCCGGCCCCGCAACTGCCCGCGAAAGTGCTGATGACCTATGATCGCGGCTATCACTTCGGGTTTTCCGATGCGACCGGTGACAACACCATCGAGCTGTTCGGCCGGCTCCATGTCGATACGGGCGGATACCTGGGCTACAAGCCCGGACCGGAGACCCTGGACCGGAAGGGTCTCGCGGACGGGATCGATCTGCGGCGGGCGCGCATCGGCGTGGTCGGCAACTTCATGACCGACTGGCACTACGCGTTCGTCTACGACTTCGGCAACACCTCGGATGCGCTCAATCCCAACAACGCGCTCGCCAATGCGAACTCGAGCACCAGCCCGACGACGAGCAACAACTTCCTGTCGGGCGTTGAAAACGCCTTCATCACCTACAACGGCTTCTACAATCACGGGCAGCAGTTCCCCGTGGCGTTCGACTTCGGCGTTCAGGATGTGCTGTGGACCCTCGACGAAGCGACCAGCTCCAACGACACCATGTTCATGGAGCGAGCATCGCCGCAGGTCGTCGCCACGGAATTCGGCGGCGGCGATTTCCGGACCGCGTTGGGCGCGCGGTCGAACAACGATCGCTACTGGCTCGGCGCCTTTCTGACCGGTCCCAATGCGGGTGCTCTGCATACCGCCGGAGCATCGTGCAACACCGGAACCGTCGCGGTCACGGCGGGAACGCCGTGCGTCACCAGCGCGCAGATGACCGGGCTCGGCCCGCAGCTCGCGTTCCTCGCCCGCGGCGGCTACCAGATCGTGCAGCAGCCGGATGCGACGGTCCACCTCGGGTTCAACTATGCCAACCTGTTCGCGCCCCGCGTGCTGGCGAACGAGCAGGCGATCCAGCTGTTCGATCGGCCGGAGCTGCGGATCGATCCGACGTATTTTCTCAATACCGGCTTCATCCCCGCGACCGGCGGCCAAGTCTACGGTGCCGAGTTCGCGGCCTCCTGGTACAATTTCTTCGTACAAGGCGAGTACTACCATTACGTCGTCGATACCAGAGCCGGGGTGACGGCGATCCCCGGCAACCTGCAGGGCGGCGTCCCGGGTCCGACGCTCAATTTCAACGGCGGCTATGTCGAGGCGAGCTACAGCTTCGGCGGCAAGCGCCTCTACGACCCCTCGCGCGGCGCCTACACGGGCGTGATCCCCGCCGTGCCGCTTGCGCCCGGCAGTCCCGGCTGGGGCGCGCTCGAGGTGGCCGGCCGCTTCAGCATCGTCAACCTCAACAGCCCCTATCTGACGACCGCCCAGCTCGGACCCGCCTACACGGCTCCCGGTGTCTTCACCGGCGGCACCACGGGCTACGGTGGCGGCGAGCAGACTTCCTATGGTGTCGGGCTGAACTGGTATCCGAACCTGAACATGAAATTCATGCTCGACTATGAGCATGTCGTCATCGACAATCCGCAGGCGTACGGAGGGCCGAACTATCGCGGCGCCACGATCGACTGGGTCGCGGCTCGGACCCAGCTGGTCTTCTGATCGAGGTCGATTGCGGCGCGCGCCTCTGCGTGCGCGCCGCAATCGATACCAGCCGACCGCCCGCAGTGCAGCACCGAGTTTTTCGCAAATGGGCGCAAATGGGGGTCAGACCCCTATTTTACTATTTTGCTATTTTACTATTTTAGTTCTGCCGCCTCCCCGGCCAGATCCGTCGGATCGGGACGTGGGGGAAATAGGGGGGGAAATAGGGGTCTGACCCCTATTCCACTCTCTCTTTCATTTCACTATTTCACCGCTATTTCACCGAGGTCACGGTTCTGCCGTCTTCCCGGCCAGATCCGTTGGATCGGGCCGTGCCGCCGCCACAGAAACCGCACAGTCAATCCTTATTCACGAACCCTCCAAACAACTCGTGCGTGGCATCCCTGTGAGCGCGTGCGACCGAGCTGCGCGGCCGCCAACCAGCGACCGGACCGTGCCATCGGCCATTCCCAAGGGTGTATGCGTGATGTCGGGTCTGACTGAACGGGCCGCAAGGCGCAGCGTCACCGCTCACCACCATGCCAACGGACCGCGCCGCCGTCGCCGCGGCGCCAGGCTGTACATCGCCGTCGGCATCTCGATCGCCGCCTTGACGGCGGGAGCGCCCTCGTATGTCCGCGCCGGCCCACCGAGCATAGCGAGCCAGGCACACGGCGCCACCGCTCCGGTCCTGTTCGTGCTGCCCAGGGTCGAGGTCGAGCCGGCGGAGCCGGCCAAGCTGTTCTGGTTCGTCGTCAAGGGCGGCGAGGATGTTGCGACCGACGCCCATATCCTCATCAAGGGCGTTCCCGCCGGGGTGAGCCTGTCGAATGGCCGAGCCGGGTCCGACGGCGACTGGGTGGTGCCGCTGTCGGAGCTCGAGGAGCTGGCGATCACGGTCCCGCCGGGGGTTCCCGGCCGGCTCGTGCTCGATGCCGCGCTGATCGATGGCAGTGGCGCCGTGCTCGACGAGCACCCGGTCGAGGTCGTGGTCGAGCCGGTGGCGCCGGCGGCGAACGGCGCCGAGGCCGGTCCGCCGGTCGAGCCGGCGGCCGCAGCCGGGCCGGGCCGGCCGGTGGCTGCCCCACGACGGCAGGCCGTCGATGCGGCGCCACCGGCACCTCCGCGCGGCCCCGCGCCCGCCCTGCTCGCCCCGCCGGTGGTCGACGCCGACGCCGCGACCGCCACGCGATTTGCCGTCAGCATCAACCATCGCCCGGAGGAGTTTCCGCCCGGCACCTACGTCCGCGTCAGGGGCCTCGCCGGCGGCGTGACATTGTCGGCCGGTCAGGCCAACGCCGACCGCGGCTGGGCGGTGCCGCTGTGGGCGCTCGACGAGCTCAAGATCAGGGTGCCGCCCGAGATGTCCGGCATCCTCGATCTCCATATCGCACTGGTCGGCACGGACGGCGCGGTTCTTGCCGAGCGCAGCGTTGCGGTTCACGTCAGGCCCAGGGCCGCCGAAGCGAGCGGTCCGGCGGCGCCCGGGAAGACGGCGGTCGCGCCGCCGGCGCCGGCCCGGACCGCGCGCAGGGCCCGGCACGCCAACGGCGGTGATCGACCGGCGCCGTCCCCTGCTCGCCGTTCCGCCCGGCAAACGCGCGCGCAGCAGCCGCCGGGCGGAGCACCCGACGTGCCGGGCGGATCAGAAGTCTCCGAAACCCGCAATGCCAAGTCGGGTTTCTGCCTCCTGCAATGGCGAAATTACGGCCCCAAAGTATTGTGGCACGTCGGCGACTGCGACGATTCCGACGGCCGATAGCAGCGTCACGTCAACAGGTGGACTCCGTCTGCGTTCCGGGCGGGCCGTTCGCGCCTGCTTTTTTCGGATGATGTCGGTCTGCCGGCATGACGGGTTGCGTCGGCTCCTCGGCGAGAACATCGATGCCGGCTCCCGGTCCCGAGCCATCCGCGCGCTGCCTCGCAGCAAATAAATAGGGGTCTGACCCTGATTTACCCCCTATTCACTCCCTATTTGCCCCGATCACGCGTCCGTGATGGCGGCTGTGCGGAAAATGCATAGCGACGGACCACCCTTGGTTCGATCTAGACGGAAAAAGGGCGCGAAAGGTGCCGTGTCGTCGACCGCAACGGCCGCTGGAGGAAAACCCATGAAGATCCGTCGAAACCTGTGGATTGGTACGCTGGCGGCGCTCGCCGCCGCGATGGCGACGGGCATGCCGGCCCGCGCGCAGCAGCCGCAGAAACCCAACATCGTCGTCATCATGGGCGATGACATCGGCATGTGGAACATCGGCGCCTATCACCGCGGCATGATGGCGGGCCGGACGCCCAACCTCGACAAGATCGCCAAGGAGGGCATGCTGTTCACCGACTACTATGCCGAGGCGAGCTGCACGGCGGGTCGTGCCAACTTCATCACCGGGGAGCTGCCGATCCGCACCGGCATGACCACGGTCGGCCAGGCCGGCGCATCGATCGGCCTGCCGGCCGAAGCGGTGACCATCGCGACGGTCCTGAAATCGATGGGCTACGCCACCGGCCAGTTCGGCAAGAACCATCTCGGCGACAAGAACGAGTTCCTGCCGACCGTTCACGGCTTCGACGAATTCTTCGGCTATCTCTATCACCTCGATGCGATGGAAGACCCGGCGCACCCCAACTATCCGCAGAACCTGCTCGATGTCGTCGGCCCGCGCAACATGGTCCACAGCTGGGCCACCGACCGCGACGATCCGACCGACATGCCGCGCTGGGGCCGGATCGGCAAGCAGCGGATCGAGGATGCGGGGCCGCTCTATCCCAAGCGCATGGAAACGGTGGACGACGAGATTCGCGACCTTGCCATCACTTTCATGGACAAGGCGCAAAAGGACGGCAAGCCGTTCTTCGTCTGGCTCAACCCGACGCGCATGCACATCGTCACGCATCTCTCGCCGAAATACGAGGCAATGCGCAACTCGGAGAACGGCTGGTCGGAGGAGGAAGCCGGCATGGCCCAGCTCGACGACGACGTCGGGCTGGTGATGAAGAAACTCAAGGACATGGGCGTGGACGACAACACCATCGTGCTGTTTACCACCGACAACGGCACCGAAGTCTTCACCTGGCCCGACGGCGGCCAGACGCCGTTCGCGCAATCGAAGGGAACCGTGCTCGAGGGCGGCTTCCGCGTGCCGGCGCTCCTGCGCTGGCCCGGCCACGTGCCGGCGGACTCGGTGCAGAACGGAATCTTCTCCGGCCTCGACTGGTTGCCGACCTTCGTGGCGGCGGCCGGCAATCCCAACATCACCGAAGAGCTGCTGAAGGGCAAGCAGATCGGCGACCGGACCTACAAGAACCACCTGGACGGCTACAACCAGATGGCCGCCATCACCGGAAAAGGGCCGTCCGCGCGTCACGAAATTTTCTATCTCGGCGAAAGCACGGTCGGCGCGGTACGCATCGACGACTACAAGTTCCGCTTCATCGACCAGCCGGCCGGCTGGCTCGGCGAAAAGACCCACCCGGACGTGCCATACATCACCAATCTGCGGCTCGATCCGTTCGAGCGCACCGGCTGGCCCACGAATGGCACAAAGGAAGGCGCGCAGCAGTACTTCGACTGGTTCAAGTACCAGTTCTGGCGCTTCGTGTTCGTACAGCAGGTGGTCGGCAAGGAGCTGCAGACCTTCCTCGAATTCCCGCCGATGCAGCGCGGCGCGAGCTTCAATCTCGAAGCGCTCAAGGCCGAGATGGGAAAGAGGATGGCCGAGGCGGAGGCGGCGAGCAAAGGCCCCAGCCAGTAGCCGAAACGCGTTGCATCACCGGGCCCGGGATGCGTCACCGGGCCCGGAAGAAGAAATCGTCGTCGCCCGGGACCGAGCCGTAGACGAACGGCCGCTGGTGGTTGCCGGTGGCCTGCAGGACGTCGCCGGTGACCTGGCGGAAAAGCCGGTTGATCTCGACGCCGGGCTGCTCGAGGCGCTTGACGAAGGCGGCGGCGAACGGGCTGTGGTCGGCGTTGCCGTCCTCGGCGACCTCCCCGTCCTTGGCGGCATAGACCACCAGGGTCGCGCCCTCGGGCTCGACGCGGACCAGGCCGCGGCTCACTGCGCGGGTCGCAAGGGTGCGCCGCATCTGCCTCTCGAACGGGTTGTCGCGGCAGGCGTCGAGCATCACCAGCTTGAGCTTTCGGGCGCCGGCGACGGCGTCGAGCACCCGATTGAGCGAAACCGCCTCGTCCTGGGCGTCGCGATCCACCTTGAGATGCGCATCGGTCGGCACCAGGTAGTTGGTCCCGCCGACTTCCATGCCGTGGCCCGCATAGTAGACCACCGCCCAGTCGGCGCGGTCCGCCTCGTCCTGGAAGGCGCGCAGCGCCCGGATCATGCCGTCATGGGTGGCGTCGGTGACGACCCGCACGCCGGCAAACCCCGCCGCCCGGAGCGAATCGGCGACCGCCCTGGCGTCGTTGGCAGGGTTCGGCAGCGCCGACACCGCCTGATAGGCGGAGTTGCCGATCACCAGCGCGATGCGGCGTTCGGCGATCGCCGGGCCGGCCGGCACCGCGACGGCGGGAAGCGCGGTCGTCGGTGCCGGGGTTGCAATCACCGGCGGACCCTGCAGTCCGAGCCGGATCAGCCTCGTCTCCTCGCTGCCGTTGCGGATCACCGTCGCCGTGATGTCCTTGCCCAGCGGCTTGTCGGCCAGCACCCGCGGCAGCTCGCCGAACTCGTTGATATCCTTGCCGTCGACCCTGACGATGACGTCGCCGGGCTCGATGCCGGCCGACCGGGCGGGGCCGGCGGCGACGGTGAGGATCAGCGCGCCGCGCGCCTGCTTGAGGCCGAGCCTCTCGGCGGTCGCTGCGCTCACCCGCTGGATGCGCACACCGATCGCGTGGTCGAGCTTGGGATCGAGCCGGATCGCCTCGGCGTAATCGGCCGCCGCCCGCTCGAATTCCCCTTTGGCGCTGTGGGCGAACCCGCGGTTGATCAACGCCGCGGCGAGCTTGGGATCGAGCCTGATCGCCTCGTCGAAGTCGGCAATCGCGCGGTCGTGGTCGCCCTTGCCGTCGTACTCGACGCCGCGGCCCAGGAGCACGCCGGCGGCCGGACGCAGCCTGATCGCCTCGGCGAAATCGGCAATCGCCCGGTCGTGGTCGCCCTTGCCCGAATAGGCCTTGCCGCGGCCCTCGTACGCCACCGCGAGCTTCGGATCGAGCCGGACCGCCTCGCCGTAGTCCGCAATCGCCCGATCATCGTCGCCCCTGGCGGAGTAGACGTTGGCGCGATTGTAGAACGCCAGCACATGGCTCGGCTTGAGCCGGATCGCCTCGCCGTAGTCGGCGATGGCGCGGTCCTGGTCGCCTTTGGAGTTGAAGGAGTTGCCGCGATTGTTGAACAAGTTGGCGTCCGCGGGAGTGAGCCGGATCGCCTCGTTGTAGTCGGCGATGGCGCGGTCGTAGTCGCCCCGGGCGTGGTAGACGTTGCCCCGGCTGTTGAACGCGAAGGCGAGCCTCGGATCGAGCCGGATCGCCTCGTCGAGGTCGGCGATGGCGCGGTCGTGGTCGCCCTTGTCGCGGGAGGCAACGACGCCGCGGCTGGAGAACAGGACGGCGAGGTTGCGACCCCTGATCCTGCCGGATGCGATCGCGCGGCTGCAGGCGGCGATCGCCGTGTCTCCGGTCGATTTGTTGCAGGTGTCCTGGTCATTCGCGGCGGCCGGCGCGGCAAGCAGGAACGCGCAGATCGAGACAACCGGAGCGCACCTCGACAGGCGATGCATGACTGGCTGCCTAATGTGACGCGACCGACGCTACGAAATCCATCAGGTCGGCGGCGAAGCGCTCCTCGAAGGCCGTCGTGCGGTGCGGACTGTGTCCGCACCCGCGGTACTGGATGATGTCGGCATTCGGGTTGGTCTTGGCCAGACGCGCCTCGTGGCCGTCGAGCAGCGCGGCTCCGAACCGCGGATCGGCCTGGATGATTCTGGTCGGACGGCGGAACTCGCGCTCCGTCGCGATGGCGGCGAGAATTTTCCCGTCGAGGTCGCCCCAGGAGCGGGCATCCTGGCGCTGGAGCGCCGAGGCGTGACTCAACAGATGCCGCCGGCCGATGTGATCGCTGACGATTCCCCCCATGGCGGACGGCGAGCTCGAGACGAATTCCAGATATGTCGCAAGGGGCGCGTGCTCCTTGTGCCAAGTCGCCTGCCTGGCGCTGAGGATGACGAACAGGTTGGGGAACGCCGAGCGCTTCCATTCGCTGGGCTCTCCGAGATACCACGGCGGGTCCTCGAGAAAGGCGGCCCGCACGCTCGGGTGGGCGGCCTGCGCCAGCACGCCGGCAACGCAACCGCCGAGCGAGTGCCCGACGACGATGGCGGGCCGTCCGATCGCCGCCAGCACGGCTTCGGCGTCCGCCACATAGCCGGCGAGCTCGTAGCTCGGTGTCCAGTCCGAGTGGCCGTGACCGCGGAAGTCGAGGGTCCAGACCAGATGCCGGCTCGCCAGCCGCTGCGCGATCTCCTCCCAGGTGTCACGACTGAGAGAGATCCCGTGCAGGAACAGAATGGGCTCGCTATCTGCAGGACCGTACACCGATGCCGCGAGCCTGATGCCCCGGTTGTCGATCGTGATGTCGGTCATCCTGGCCTCCGGGGAGCGCGCGATCCGCGGCACGTGGTGTCGCATTATTCCTGGAAACCCCCGGCGAAATCAATTGCGGGCACGCGAAGAACGGCAAGACGATCGAGCGAAACAGGGGGCTGTCCCATTTTCCGTCATGGCCGGGCTTGTCCCGGCCAGCCACGCCGTTTTTGCTTGTTGCACGGAGCTAATAGGGGTCAGACCACGTTTCTCTTTCGCGTTCTCCTCTCTTGGCTTCGTCATGGCCGGACTCGTCCCGGCCATCCACGTCTTTTTGCTTTTTGGATGCAAGACGCGGATGCCCGGCACGAGGCTGCACGAGGCCGGGCATGACGAACTCGGCAGTGCTCAGCGCACCCCGGCGAGCGCGAGGAGGATCGCGATCGAGGTGGCGGCGAGGACGAGGACGGCGAAACCGCCGCCGAACTGGCGCAGCGGCGACTGGCCGAGCGAGCGGCTGAGCGCGATGGCGCTGGCGAGCCGTGCCGCCACGAGCGCCACACCGAGGATGTTGAGGACGAGCGGGCGAACCCCGATACCCTCCGCCACGACCAGGAGCAGCAGGGCGAGCGGCGCCTGCTCAACGAAGTTGCCGTGGGCGCGGAGCGCCTGCGCCAACGCCGCGACACCGCCGTCGCCGGCATCGACGCGGCCGCGCACCCGATTGATGATCACCCTGGCGGTCAGCACAGCGCCGAGAAGGCCGAGCAGGGCGGCGTAGATGGCGGTGACGAGCGGGAATGCGGTGGTCATGGAATGCTCCTGTTCGAATCGCTGAGCGGGCGGCCTCGAGCCGTCCGGGCGGAGCGGCGCTCCCCTGCATCCTGTCGAACGCGACGGCGTTGGCTCGACAACGGGTGGATAAAAAAATCGCTGGGAGCGCGGAGACCGGGAGGCTCGGCCCGATCACGCTGCGCCGCGGCGAGGGGAAGAAACAGGCGAAACAGGGGTCTGACCGGTCTGACCCCGTTTTCTGCCCGATCACGCTGTGCCGCGGCGAGGCTCGGCACGAGCGCGCTAGGAACGAGACCGGGCCGGCGGCGGCGCCAGCGGTTCGGCGGCCTTCCTCAGGCGACCTTGGCGAGAGCTGCGAGACCTCATAGCGCAGGCCGTCGGTCAGCGCCTCGACGGCGAACTTGCTGGCGTAGATGGCGAAGAGCGGCAAGTTCACCCGGCCGAGGATCGAGCCGACGCGCCGCGATCCACGCCCTTCTTCATCGGCGACGATCTGGCGCTCGATTTTCTCAACAGCGTCGCGGCCCCGCGGGGGGCGGGAGATCGAGTGGCTCGCCGACGGCGGTGACCTCGTCGAGTGGCTGCGACAGGCTCACGCCGTACCGGCGGACATGGCGGCGCGCTTTCGCGAGGAGACGTTCGCGCCGGACGCTCGACGACGTGTCGTCCCGGGGGCGCGAGCTGCGCGAGTGGTTCCGTCGCCGACCATGCGGGCGCTCCGCTGGAGCCGGCGGCGGCGCACGACCTGGCGCCGCTCAACCAGCTGCTCGGGACCGACGAGTCCTACCGGCAGATCGCAGCGGCGCCGCCGGCTGATGCCGAGCAGGACGCAGGGCGCGGACACAGCGCCTTGGACTGGCAGTGCACAAGCCTTCAGAGCGAAATAGTGGTCTGACCCCGATTTCAGTCCACCGATTTCAAAATAGTGGTCTGACCCCGATTTCTCGAAATAGTGGTCTGTCCCCGATTTCTCGGCGATGCGTCATGCCGTCGGCCCTGGTAGACTGGCGGCCGCATGATCGCCGACGACCAGCTGACCGAGCTGACCGCCTGGCTCGCGGAAGCGGGCCTCGCCGGCGTCTCCGAGCTCGCGCTGGTGACCGGGTTCTGCGAACGCGTCGTCGCCGCCGGGGTGCCGCTCGCCCGGGCCCAGGTGTTCATCGACACCCTGGACCCGGTTCACGAGGGGCGGCTGTTCCGCTGGGGCCAGGATCCCAGCCTGCCCCCCGAGCAGGGGTACGGCCGCACCAGCCAGATCTTCGCATCGGGAACATCGGAGCCGGTCTTCGTGCCGCCGGCGCCGCACGCCCAGGCGTGGCGCACGAGCCCGTTCTATCGGATGCGGGAAACCGGCGAATCGCTGTTGCGGCGCCGCATCCCGGCGGCCGACGAGTCCGAGTTCGACGTGCTGCCGGAGCTCCGGGCGGGTGGATTCACCGACCACGTGGCGATCATCAATCGCTTCACCGCCGAGGGCACCATCGGCGAGATGGATTGTCTCTATTCCTCCTGGTCGACCAAGGAGCCGCACGGCTTCCGCAAGGAGCACATCGCGGCGCTGCAGCGCATCACGCCGTTCCTGGCCCTGGCAATCAAGTCGGTCTCGCTCGCGCGCATGACCGGAACCCTGATGCGGACCTATCTCGGGCGCGATGCCGGGCGCCGCGTGCTGAGCGGCCGCATCATGCGCGGCGTGGCCGACCGCATCGATGCGGTGATCTGGTTCAGCGATCTGCGCGGCTTCACGCGGATCACCGATACCATGGCGGCGCAGGTCATTCCCCTGCTCAACGACTATGCCGATGTCATCGTCTCGGCGCTCCACGGACACGGCGGCGACGTCCTCAAGTTCATGGGCGACGGCACGCTCGCCATCTTCACGGCCGAGAACCGGGAGCGCGCCTGCGCGGCGGCGCTGGCTGCCGCCGTGGCGGCGCGGGAAGGCGTCATCGATTTGAACAGTCGCCGTGCCGCCGACGGCCTCCCGACGACCGACGTGTATCTCGGCCTGCATGTCGGCGAGGTCTTCTACGGCAACGTCGGAAGCACGGAGCGGCTCGACTTCACGGTGATCGGTCCGGCGGTCAACGAGGTCAGCCGCATCGCCGCGATGTGTCGTTCGGCGGAGCAGCAGATGCTGGTGTCCGCCGCGTTCGCGGACGTCGGAAACAACAGAGGGCGGCTGGTCTCGGTCGGCCGCTAT
>JBEKZK010000300.1:0-5790 GCA_049509935.1 Xanthobacteraceae bacterium
ATGATGCGGAACGGAATGTTCACAGTCATCGGCAGCGCGATCCCGAACCGCATCGCAACCCGTCGATTGGTGATGGTGTAGACGGTCGTGCGGCCGGTCTGCCAGGCGAGCGCCACCAGGACGCCGACCGCGATGAGCGCGATCGGCGGGAGCCACAGAGCGGACGTCGCCGCCGCCAGCAGATCGTCGCCTTCCGACACCGCCGAGACGATGCGCCACAGGATGATCACCGCGAAGTAGATCGCGGCCTTTCTGGCGTGGAAGACGCGGATCGCCAGGGTCTGCCACCGCGGGCTGCCCTGCCAGAGAATCTGCTCTCCCGCGGGTGGACGCTGCGGCAGGCCCGGAATGGGCTCGATGTCGTACTCGCTCACAGCACCGGCCCCAGCCGTGCCGGCGTGGCGTACAGATTGCCGCCGGCGTAGTAGGCGGCGATCCGATCCTCCTCGCGCTTGGTCACCTGATCGGGGTTCTGCAGCGCCGGGACGTCGGCGAACTGCCGGGCGAGGATCGACTTGACCCGTACCTGCTTCGACCGCGCGCTGATGCGCGCCAGTGTGATTGGCAGCAGCACGCGCCGCGGCGCGGTCGCGGGCTGAGCCTGGGGCTGGGCCAGGGCTTGGGCCGGGAGCTCGACCTCGAGATATCGGATCTGCGGCTCGACGCGGTCGATCCAGATGTCGCGGACGATTCCGGCAACCTGCCGGTCGGCGCCGACGACCTCCATGCCGATCGGACTGACGTCCTCGGCGGCGACGGAGGTGTCGGTGGCGACCCGCATCGGGACGATGCTCGGCTCACCCTCCACGGTGAGCTCGGGCACGTCGGCACGGGCCGCGTAGGCGGCGGGACCGACGCCATCGAGCATTGGTTGACCGACCGGCTCGAGCGGCGCCCCGAGCCATGCGGCGACCGGCACGGCGCGGACCTCGCGGGTATCGGCCGTCCCGCTCGGCGCCGAAACGGTTCCGCCGTGCGGCAGGAGAAATGTCTTCGCGCTGGGGATGGGCGGAAAGCCCTGCACCAGAACCCTGGAGGAGCGTTCGGACTCCAGAGGGTAGCCCTCCCGCTTGTCCTCGGTCCGCAGATAGAAGATCAGCCCCGCGAAGAAGATCCAGAACGCGTACAGGGTGATCTGGGCGACGTCGATGTAGCTGGTGAGGGAACCGGTTTGCATTGAACATCTCCACCAAACTTGGGCTGGCCCGGTGACTTCAGGCCATGCCCAACCTCGATAACGGCCCCGACCGGGTCCCGCCCGTGGAGCGCACGAGCGGGCCGATCGCGACCAGGGTGCAGAACAGCAGGACGATCTCGATCTGATAGACGGCGCCGTAGCCGGTGGCCGGGCCGGTCAGCGCCGGGCCGAGCAGCCCCTGCGCGGCAAGCCCGGACACCGCATCGCGGATGATGCCTCCGAGCGCGATCGCCACTCCGGCCGCGGAGGCCTGCGCGGCGCCCCAGGCTCCGAGCGCGAGGCCGCTCCGGCCGGCGTCGGCGAGCCGCATCGTCGCCGTCAGTGTGCCGACCGCAAAGAGGCCGGCGCCGAATCCGATCAGGCTCGTGCCGATGCCGAACAGCGTCGCCGACTCGAGCGGGCTTGCGAAAATCACCGCGGTGAACGCCGCGAGCCCGGCGACCGCCCCGAAAGCGGCGAGCCGATAGGGATCGGTGTCCCGGCCGAGCGCCCGCGCCGACAGCACGAAGCCGGCAAGTCCGCCGACCGCGAGCAGCGCCGTCAGCGCCGTCGTTGACCCGACCGAGAGATGCAGGATCTGGCCGCCGTATGGCTCGAGCAGGATGTCCTGCATGCTGAAGGCGGCGGTGCCGAGACCGACCGCGACGAGACGGCGGGTCGAGCCCCCTTCCCGCCTGAACGCCCGCCAGGTGTCGCGGAAGGCCGGACGCGGCCGGTCGACGGCGGTGCGCGACGGGTCGCGCGCCTCCTGCTTCCACAGCGCGATCATGTTGAGCACCATCGTGGCGAGCGCCGCGCCCTGGATCACCTGGATCAGGCGGATCTCGCTGAAATCGGCGAGCAGCAGCCCGAAGGCGACGGCGCTGATCACCATGCCGACGAGCAGCATGACGCACATCAGGGTGACGACTCGGGGATGCGACCGCGCCGGCGCGAGGTCGGTGGCCAGCGCAAGGCCGACCGTCTGCGTCGTATGAAGGCCGGCGCCGACCAGCAGGAAGGCCAGCGCCGCGCCGGCCTGGCCGACGATGACCGGACCGTCGGCGTCACCGGACAGGACGATGAGCGCGAACGGCATGATCGAAAGGCCGCCGAACTGCAGCAGGGTCCCGATCCAGATGAACGGCACGCGCCGCCACCCGAGCACCGACCGGTGGGTGTCGGATTGGTGGCCGACGACGGTGCGGAACGGTGCAAAGATGAGCGGCAGCGACACCATGACGGCGACCAGCCAGGCCGGGACGCTGAGCTCGACGATCATGACGCGATTGAGCGTGCCGATCAGCAGGACGACGGCCATCCCGACCGTCACCTGGAACAGCGACAGCCGCAACAGGCGGCCAAGCGGAAGCTCCGCGGTCGCCACATCGGCAAACGGCAGAAACCGCGGGCTGAGCGTCGTCCACGCACGCGACAGAGTGATGTTGACCCGGTTCATCGCGGCAGCACCTCGAGGGCCTGCGAGGTGTAGAAACCGCTGACGACGCGGCGGGTCCGCTCCGGACGCCATCCCGCGAGGCCGGGCTCGGCGACGAGCCGCTGGCGGATTACCTCCGCGCCGACCGGCTCGATCGCCGGCGCGCGGTCGCCGCGCGGAAACAGGCGGCCCACCGCGTGCATCGCGGCGAGCGGAAGCGTTCTCGGGGCGAACGTAAAAATCAGCGACCGGTCGACGCTGGCGGCGAGCTGCGCCAGCACCCGCACCACATCCGGTGCCCGGTAATGGATCAGCGAGTCCATGGCGACGACGTGGTCGAACCGGCCGAGCGTCGGCGCCAGCATGTCGCCGACGACGAAGTGCACCCGGCCGCCGCCGAGATGCCGCGGCGTCCGCTCCCGGGCAAGCCCGATCAGGGTCGGCGACAGGTCGACCGCCGTGACGTGAGCGCCGCGCCGCGCCGCCTCGACGGCAAGCGCTCCGGTCCCGCAGCCGGCGTCCAGCAGCCGGCGTCCCTCGAGATCGTCGGGGAGCCAGTCGAGAATCGTGCGCCGCATCTCGGCCCGGCCCGCCCGCACGGTGGCGCGGATGCGCCCGACCGGGGCATCGGTCGTCAGCCGCGACCACGCCTCGACCGCGGTGCGATCGAAATAGGTCTCCAGCTGCCCGCGGCGCTCCTGGTACGACAGCGTCGGCATCAGTCGAACCCCAGCAGATCGAAGATGTCGCGGTCCTTCATCGGCTGCACGATCAGCGGCTCGGTTCCCGCCCACAGCGCCGCCGCGAGGCGCAGGTACTCCTGCTGCACGGCATCGACCTCGGGCGAGGACTCCATCTCGAACAGCGTCGACTTCTTCAGGCGGCTGCGCCGGATCACGTCGAGATCGGGGAACCGCGCCATGATCTTCAGGCCGACGACGGCGTTGAAGCGATCGATCTGATCGGTGTCGGCACTGCGGTTGGCGATGACGCCACCGATCCGCACCGGGTAGTTCTTCGACTTGGCCCTGATCGCGGCGACGATACGGTTCATGGCGAAGATCGAATCGAAGTCGTTGGCGGCGACGATCAGCGCCCGATCGGCATGCTGCAGCGGCGAGGCGAAGCCGCCGCACACGACGTCGCCGAGCACGTCGAAGATCACCACGTCGGTGTCCTCGAGCAGGTGGTGCTCCTTCAGCAGCTTGACCGTCTGGCCGACCACGTAGCCGCCGCAGCCGGTGCCCGCCGGCGGCCCGCCGGCCTCCACGCACATCACTCCGTTGTAGCCCTGGTAGACGAAGTCCTCGACGCGCACCTCCTCGGCGTGAAAATCCACCGCTTCGAGGACGTCGATCACGGTCGGCACCAGCCGCTTGGTCAGCGTGAAGGTCGAGTCGTGCTTGGGGTCGCAGCCAATCTGCAGAACCCGCTTGCCGAGCTTGGAGAACGCCACCGACAGATTGGACGACGTCGTGCTCTTGCCGATGCCGCCCTTGCCGTAGACCGAGAACACTTTGGCACTGCCGATCTTCAGCTCGGGGTCGAGCTGCACCTGCACGCTGCCGTCGCCGTCGAGGCGCGCAGACCGGGCCCGGAGCGCGGCCGGGATGGTGTTGATCGTCATGCTGCCACTCCTTGGGCGATGCCCTCGAGACGGTCTTCCAGCTCGTCGCCGGCCTGGCGCAGGGCCTCGAGCATCGCCGGCTCGGGCGTCCAGTAGCGGCGCTCGTGCGCCTCGATCAGACGGTTGGCGACCTTTGCCGACGCGGTCGGATTGAGCGCCGCCAGGCGCTCGCGCATCTCGTCGTCGAGCACGAACGTCTGGGTGAGCTGCTGGTAGACCCAGGGCGCCACCTGACCGGTCGTGGCCGACCAGCCCATCGTGTTGGTGACGTGCGCCTCGATCTGCCGCACCCCTTCGTAGCCGTGCTTCAGCATGCCCTCGTACCATTTGGGGTTCAGCATCCGGGTGCGCGTCTCGATCGCGACCTGCTCGGAGAGCGTCCGCACGGTGCCTTCGCCGCGCGTCTGGTCGCCGATATAGACCGGCGCCGCCACGCCGCCCTTGGCGCGGCGCACCGCCCGGCTGATGCCGCCCAGGGTGTCGAAATAATGATCGACCGTGGTGACGCCGAGCTCGACCGAGTCGAGGTTCTGATAGGCGAGATCGACGTCGGCGAGCACGCTCTGCAGCAGCGCCGCCTGCTGCACCGGCCGGCCCGAGCGGCCATACGCGAAGCTCTTGCGCCGGGCGTAGGTCTCGGCGAGCTCGTCCTCGTCGTCCCAGCGGCTGTTCTCGACCAGGTGATTGACGTTGGAGCCGTAGGCGCCGTCGGCATTGCCGAAGACGCGGAGCGCCGCGGTCTCGAGATCGCAGCCGTGCTCCTGCTGGTACTGCAGCGCATGCTTGCGGACGAAATTGCGATTCCCCGGCTCGTCGGCGGAGGCGGCCAGAAAGCAGGCCTCGGCCAGCAGCTTGACCTGCAGCGGCAGCAGGTCGCGGAAGATGCCGGACAGCGTGATGATGACGTCGATCCGCGGCCGGCACAGCTCCTCCAGCGGCACCAGCGTGGCGCCGGCGAGACGTCCGTAGCTGTCGACCCGCGGCCGCGCACCGACCAGCGCCAGCGCCTGGGCGATCGGGCCGCCCTCGCTCTTCAAGTTGTCGGTGCCCCACAGCACCATGGCGACCGACTCCGGCAGCGGCTCGCCGTCCGCCATGTGGCGATCGAGCAGGCGGGCGGCCTGGCGCACACCGTCCTGGACCGCGAAGGCGCTGGGAATGCGGAACGGATCGAAGCCGTGCAGGTTGCGGCCGGTCGGCAGGATGGCCGGCGTGCGCAGCAGATCCCCGCCGGGTGCCGGACGGATGAACCTCCCGTCCAGGGCGCGAAGGATGGCGTCGATCTCAGTGTCGGCGGCCAGCATCCGGTCGGTGGCGGCGAGCTGTCGGAGCATGGCGAGCTGCCCGCCGTCAGCGCCGTCTCCGAGCGCGGCTTCGGGCGAGGCACCGCCCACGATCGCCGCGATCGCCGCGCGGTCGGGGCGCGCGCCATGCGAGGCTTCGGCGACGGCGAGCAGCATGTCGACCCGCTCGGTCTCGGAGCAAGGCTCGCCGACGACATGCAGGCCATGGGGAATCAACGTGTATTCGAGCTCGAGGACATCGGCG
>JBEKZK010000301.1:0-5786 GCA_049509935.1 Xanthobacteraceae bacterium
GGTCACGACCAGCATCGCCGGTACGACGCTGAGCACGGTCCAGCGCTGGCGCAGAACCACACCCACCACCAGGCTGCCGATTGTCAGCACCACCATGAACCCGACGGTTTCCATCCGGCCTGCGAGACGCGCAAATGAGAGGTTCCGGTCGAATCGGACCGGCTCGTCGTCCACGCTGTATTCAGGTTATCGGTCGCGATGCAAGCGCAGGCCGGCCCGCCGGCACACCCGGCGCACCCGGCGCGAGATCGCAGCCCGGATGGAGCGAAGCGTCATCCGCGAGGCGGCGGTGGCGTACCGCGCGGGCCGTTGCCGCATCGCGCTGCGCTGCAAGCGGGCTACCGGTCGATCCCCCGATCGCAGCCCGGATGGAGCGCAATCCGGGGGCGGTGCCACATCGCAAGGCCGCTCCCGCATCGCGCTGCAAGCGGCTGCAGCCGTGTTGCTGGTGCGGCGGATTTGAAGTTCCTATCAGATGAGCGACGCGCTCGTCATAGGAACTTCAAATCCTAGAAGTGCACCTTTGGATTCCGAAGTTCGCACCGGAGGATGTCGCCAAGTGATGCGAACTTCGGAATCGGTGCACTAGTATGCGTTGGTGTACGCCGTCCTGGTGAACAGCGTCATGATCAGAATCTCGATGTCGAGCAGGAGCGACCAGTTCTCGATGTAGTACAGATCGTGCTCCAGCCGGTTGCGCATCTTGTCGACCGTGTCGGTGGGACCGCGGTACCCATTCACCTGGGCCCACCCGGTGATGCCCGGCTTCACCCGGTGCCGGCAGGAGAACCGCGACAGCTGGCCGGCGAACGACATGTTGTGGGCGGTGGCGTGCGGCCGCGGACCGACCAGCGACATCTCGCCGCTCAGCACGTTGAACAGCTGCGGGAGCTCGTCGATGTTGGTCCGCCGCAGCATGCGGCCGACCCTGGTGACGCGCGGGTCGTTGGCGACCGCCTGGGTGAACTTGTCGCCGTCCTCCATGGTCGTCATGGTGCGGAACTTGAACACCCGAATGACGGCGTTGTTGTACCCGTGCCGCGCCTGGCGGAAGAACACCGGCCCGCGCGAGTCGAGCTTGATCCACACCGACACCATCAGCAGCAGCGGCATGAACAGGATCAGCGCGGTGGCGGCGCCGACGATGTCGATGCTGCGCTTGAGGAAGCGGTCGACCGGAGACAACGGCCGGTGGTAGACCCGCATCGTGAGGATGTTGCCGAACGGCACGAGGCGCGCGGCGGCGAGGATGTCGATTGTATCCATGTCGACGATGTGGACGCCGACCGGCAGCTCCGACAGTTCGTAGGCGAGCGCCGCCGAGCCGAGCAGGCTGCGCTTGGTCGACAGGATGATGATGTCGTCGGCGTCGTGCTCGCGGCACACCTCGATCGTCGATCTGGTGCGGGTCGATTCGTCGTCGGCGCCGGCATCGTCGCCGTCGCGGCGGGTGGAGCCGGGCGACAGCGGAAACGGCAGCACCGTGACGATGCGCGAGGCGGGGTCGCGCAACTGGTCGGTGAAGCGCGCACAGTCGGTGCGCTCGCCGATCAGGATGACGCGCCGTGCCTGCAGCGCCCCCGAGGCCATGGCCCGCCGCAGCCACGCGAACATGATGGCGCGCATCGCCAGCACGGCGATGCTGACCACGACCAGCTGGGTGATGAAGGCGCCGCGCGAGTAGAGCTCGGCGAGCTTGGCGAGGACCATCGCCGACAGAAAGAGCGAGAATGCCAGCGCCACCGCGCCGAGCCCGTCCCACAGGAACTTGAGACGTGGCCGGGTGTGCAACTGCACGAACTGCCGGCCGGCGGCCGCCACGATGGAGACCAGGCTCGCGATCAGGATCGACGCCGGGATGTAGTTCTCCGCCACCGGCCAGGCGTGCACAACCGTCAGGTGGTAGACGATCGTCGCCAGATAGCAAGCCGTGGCGATTGTCACGAACTCCACGCACATCAGCCTGGCGGCGACGTGACGAATCACGACCTCGGGAAACGGCGGCAGCGCCTCCGGACTCTCGATCCACGGCAGATCGGTGGCGGAAGTCCGGCGATCCCGGTGGCGCCGCGGCGACAGCGCGGCAGCCGACGCGCTACGTTGTATAATCGGCATTCAACAATCCCGCTTGCCCCGTCATTTGATGTGACGGCGTATTGACCAAACTGGGCAAAATGTCGGCGCCACCAGATAATAATGAAATAATTACTAATGAATCAAACAAACGAGAACGGGATCGCCCGCGCCGCCCGGCCGGACCGCTCGGCTCACCTTGCGTCAGCATCGCGGACTGCACGCCGAACGCTCTCGGGTAGCCGACTGCGCGAGACTCGCGCATCGTCGAGGACGACAGATGATTGCCACGGAGCCGTCGCCCGCCTCGGCGTGCGAGGCGGTGAGCCGGACGGTCGCCGGCGTGCGTGCTGCAATCGATGCCGGCATCCGGCGTCGGCGACAGCCACCCGTGGCGCGACGCGCGGCCGACGGCGTGGGCCGATCAGGTGCAGGTGCGCTGATGTGCCGAGAGCAATTCGGCCAGCCGTGCAACGTTCGGCGCCGTCAGGATCGACTTGTGATCGCCCGGGACGGTGCGCATCGTGATGCCGCCTGCGACCACGCGTTCCCATCCCGGCGTCGCGCGATCTCGTCGAGATGGTGGTCCGGCGTCCCGGCGAGCGCGGTCAGCAGCTGCTCGAAGCATTCCAGCATCTGCCCGATGGCCGATCCGTCGAGCCTGTCGGGGTCGAAGTGCAGCTCGACGCCGAAGCCGTCCGCGTGCTCGATCACGGTCAGCTGCAGCTCGAAGGGCGTGCCGACGCCGATTGGCGGCATCGGCGCGATCGTAACGTCCCGCACCGGCGGCGCGCGGACCGCGGTCTGGTAGGCGAAGCAGAACTGAAGGAACGGATTGCGACCGTGGACCGACCGCACCTTCAATCGCTCGAGCACGACGTCGATCGGAAGATCTCCGTGGGCGAGCGCGTCCGCGATGACGCCGGCGGCGCGCCGGAGGACCTGTCGCAGCGTCGGGTTGCCGGAAACGTCCAGTCGCAGCGCCAGGGGCACCGCAAGGGGACCGACGAGCGGCGCGGTCTCCGGCTGCCGGTTGGCGAAAGGCGAGACGACCAGCACGTCGTCCTGATCCGCGTATCCGGCGAGCAGAACCGAAAAGCACGCGTACATCGCCACGAAAACCGTGGTGTCGTCCGCCTCGCAGCGCTTGCGCAGTGCCTGCGTCAGGTAGTCGGGCAGGACCAGCGTTTCGACGGCGCCACGTGACACCGGCCGCCCGGGCCCGCTGCGGCCGGCCGGCAAGTCGAGAACCGCAAGCCCGCCGGCGAGCGTCCGCTCCCAGAATCGCAACGCTGCACTCGCCTCGTCCGACCTCAGCCATCCCGCTTGCCACGCGGCAAAGTCTGCATATTGGACGGCGAGCGGCAGGAGAGCGGGTTGCCGGCCGTCCAGAAGAGCCTCGTAGGCCACCCACAGCTCGTGCTGAAGGACCTCCAGCGACCAGACATCCGCGACCATCCGGTGCAGCGTGATCACCAGGATGTGCTCGTCCGGCCGAACAACAAGAAGTCGTGCGCGCACCAGCGGCCCGCGAACGAGATCGAAGCGCCGCTCCGCCTCGTCGCGGATCGCGCCGGCGACGATGCCGGTCGGTACGTCGTTCGCAGCGCTCCGGATTTGGTTGCGGGCGAGCGACACCGGCACGTTGCCGGCAATGATCTGAACCAGCCCACCATCGCAGTCCGCGAATGTCGTTCGCAGCGCCTCGTGGCGGTCGACGAGGAATTGAAGGCTTCTCTCGATCGTGTCGGCGGAGAGGGGGCCATGGATCCGCACGCAGATCGGCAGATTGAAGGCCGGGCCGTGCCGAGTGAGTTGCGCCAGCTGCAACAGTCGCCGCTGCGCCACACTGGCGGGAAATCTCTGCAGTTCGCGAGCCCCGTGCGTCCCCTGATCCGCCGCGCCGGCGGTTCGCGCCGGCCGAGTGCGCCGGTCGGCGGATTCCGTCAGCTCACCATCGGGCGTGATGGGATTGCCGGGTGACGGTCGATCGACCCCCGGGTGTTTCTCGACAAACGACATCGACACCGCGCTGCTCTCGGCGGCCCACGCCGGCTCCGCCGTCCACGTCGGTGGCAGGTCGCCGTCGATCGGATCCGATCCTGCCATTCACACCATCTACACGCCGGCGCTTTGCTGACGAACGATGATGGGACCGGCGCCGGGACGATCCTTTTCGACGGGCAGCAGCCGGCCCAGCTCGGAGCGGACGCGATCCGCCAACGCCTTTACCCTGCCGACCTTTCGCACCGCCGCGTCGACCGCCGCCCGGGTTTGAAGGTCCGCGAGATCGATGGAATCGAAGGCGTCGAGCAGCGCCAGACCACTGTCCCGCAGCTCGTGATCGTCGTGGAGAACCTGGCAGAGCGCCTTGATGATACGTGCCGACAAAGCGCCCGGCACGTTGTTCGTCGTCTGGGTGACGCACTGAAGTGCCGTTATGATGGTGTCGTGACCGTAGCGCTCGAGACACTGCGCAATGGCTCCGACGGCCATCGTCTGACCGGCATTCTGTCTGTCTGCCGGAACCGGATATCGCAGGAGCTCCACGTCGCCCCGTCTGCATACATCCGTGACCTGTTGCGCCCAGGTTTCGCCCGCGACCACTGCGGCCGCATGCAGGGCCATCCGCGAGATCGGCGTGGTGACGCCGTTGATCGCCTTGAAGGCCCTCGCCTGCTCCTCGCGCGGGGCGACGACGATCTGGCAGGGCACGCTCTCGAAACCGGCCAAGGCTGCTGCTGTCGTCCTATGTTGTCCGTCGATGATGGCGAATTTGCCCCCCTCGACGGGCGAGACGACGACCGGCGCGAAGCACGCCCAGGAAAAGGCCCCGGCGATGCGATCGACATTGCGGCGACCTTTGCCCAAGATCGGCCGCTGATATGCCGGGTCTACGACCATCTGGTCGATATTGATCCACTGCAGCAGGGGCGCTGCACCGGCGGATGTGGAGTTGGGCCTCTCGAAGCCCTCGGTCGAGATCGGTCTCACTGTGCAACTCCTCGAGACTTTTTCGCGGGCCCGTCGTCCAACTTCGGCAACAGGGCGATTGGGCCATGCTGAGCTGCGTCACATATTTGGCGGAAGCCGTCACTGCAACGCCTTATTGTTTCTATGGCACCGAGGCAAAAATCGGGCTGAACGTGTCCGGCCGACTACGTATTGACGCGCGGGGGTCGATTTGCGGGTGACAACTCGCGGAGCTTGTGCCCTGCTTCGCATCGGGCGGTTCTCCAAGGGTCACCACGTCCAATCGAGCCCGCGATTGCTCATCAGATTAACCGAGATTGATTGATTCGCGGGTGTGACTCCGCCTTGTTGACCGGCTCGGGCTCGCCAGTCGAGGATCCCTCTGCTAAGAGCCGGCGACCCGCTGCGCGATCGCAGCTTCTTGATGCAGGACCGCGATGCGCGTCGCAATGATTGGTACCGGCTATGTCGGCCTCGTCTCCGGCGCGTGCTTTGCCGACTTCGGCCACCACGTAACATGCGTCGATACCGACGCGGCCAAGATCGCGGCGCTGGCGCGCGGCGAGGTTCCGATCTACGAGCCGGGACTGACCGACCTCGTCCATTCCAACATGCGCCAAGGCCGGCTGGCGTTTGCCACCGGGGTGGCCGAGCCGGTGGGTGCGGCCGATGCGGTGTTCATCGCGGTCGGCACCCCGTCGCGGCGCGGCGACGGCCATGCCGACCTGTCGTACGTCCAT
>JBEKZK010000302.1:0-5785 GCA_049509935.1 Xanthobacteraceae bacterium
GGCTGATGATGATCGCACCAGACGAGATCGCGCTGCTGGGCGTCGTAGCAGCGCTGGCCGCGATGATGCATCAGCACGTGCAGCGCCACGTACTCGCTCATGCGCCGCGTCAGATCAGGATCGACGATCCTTACGACCGGCACCTGTGGCAGCGACGGATCGGTGAGCAGATGGTCGACGCCGGCGCCGAGCGAGAATATCACCTCGAGATGGGGGAAGCCCGCGAGCAGGCCGCGCGGCGGCTTCCAGGCGCAGGCGTAGACGATGTCAGCGGGGTCGCCGGTCCGGTCGGGCCATAGCCGGATGTCGCGATCGGGCGCCAGCGCGCGGAAGCGCCGATCCCAGTCGTCCGGATCCCACGACGTGATGGCGAGCAGGATGGCGCGGCGCATGAGCTGACGGCCGGCGTCCTACTCGCTGACGATGCCGTCGGCGGCGCTCTCGAGATTGAAGGCGGCGGCGAACAGCGCCCGCGTGTAGGCGGACTGCGGGTGAGCGAACAGGTCGCCCGCCGGGCCTTCCTCGACCACCTTGCCGTGGCGCATCACGACGACCCGGCTCGCCAGCGCGGCGACCACCTTGAGATCGTGGGAGATGAAGATGTATGTCAGATTACGCCGCTTCTGCAGGGCGCGCAGGAGATCGACGATCTGGGTCTGGATCAGCATGTCGAGCGCGCTGGTGGGCTCGTCGAGCACGACGAAGGTCGGCTCCAGCACGATCGCGCGTGCCACCGCGATGCGCTGGCGCTGCCCGCCGGAGTACTCGTGCGGATAGCGGAACCGGATCTCGGGCTTCAGCCCGACATCGCTGAGCGCAGCGATCACCCGCTGCTCGCGCTCCTGTGCCGACATCTTCGGGTGGTGAACCCACAGGCCCTCCTCGATGATGTCCGATATCGACATGCGCGGCGACAGTGAGCCGTAGGGGTCCTGGAACACGATCTGCATGTCGCGCCGGAACGGCCGCATCGCCTTGAAGCGCAGTCCGTCCAGCCGGTTTCCGAGAAAGACGATCGGCCCGTCGGAGGAGATGAGCCGCAGGATCGCGAGCCCGAGCGTGGTCTTGCCCGAGCCGGATTCACCGACCACGCCCAGCGTCTCGCCCTTGCGCACCGTGATGCTGACGCCGTCCACCGCCTTGATGTGACCGACGGTCTTGCGCAGGATCCCCCGCCGGATCGGGAACCAGACCTTGAGATCGTCGGTCTCGATCACGACCGGCGCGTCCGGCCGCAGCGGCGCCGGATCGGGCGTCGGCTCGGCGGCCAGAAGCTCGATCGTGTAGGGGTGCTTGGGCGAGGCGAAAATCTGCTCCACCGGCCCCTGCTCGACGATCTCGCCGTGCCGCATCACGCAGATGCGGTCGGCGATCTTGCGCACGATGCCGAGATCGTGGGTGATGAACAGGATCGCCATGCCGAGGCGGGCCTGC
Source organism: Xanthobacteraceae bacterium (assembly GCA_049509935.1). Taxonomy (GTDB): domain Bacteria; phylum Pseudomonadota; class Alphaproteobacteria; order Rhizobiales; family Xanthobacteraceae; genus AP-16. The sequence continues at coordinate 1,435 of JBEKZK010000302.1, forward strand.
AGGTCCTTCAACAGCTCGAGGATCTGCGCCTGGACGGTGACGTCGAGCGCCGTCGTCGGCTCGTCGGCGATCAGCAGGTCGGGCTCGTTGGCGAGCGCCATGGCGATCATCACGCGCTGGCGCTGGCCGCCCGAAAGCTGGTGCGGGTAGCTGGCGAGGCGGCTGGCCGGATCGGCGATGCCAACCTGGCCGAGCAGCTCGATCACCCGGGCGCGCGCTGCCGCACCGGTGACGCCGGCATGCAGCTCGAGGATCTCGGCGATCTGCTGCTCGACGGTGTGCAGCGGATTGAGCGAGGTCATCGGCTCCTGGAAGATGATGGTGATGTCCTTGCCGCGGACGCGACGGATGCGGGATTCCGACAGGCCCAGCAGGTCCTCGCCCTTGAACAGGATCGTGCCGGAGGGATGGCGCGCCGCCGGGTAGGGCAGCAGCTTGAGGATCGAGAGTGCGGTGACCGACTTGCCCGACCCGGATTCGCCGACCAGCGCCACGGTCTCGCCTTTACGGATGTCGAAGGACACGCGGTCGACCGCCAGGACCTCGTTCCCGGCCTGACGGAAAGCGACGGAGAGGTCGCGGATCCGGAGCAGCGGTGCGGCGGTGGCATCCATCCGGTTCACCCGAAGGTCTTGCGCGGATCGAAGGCGTCACGCAGCGCCTCGCCGACGAAGATGAGCAATGACAGCATGACCGCGACCGTGAAGAAGCCCGACAGGCCGAGCCACGGCGCCTGCACGTTGCTCTTGGCCTGCGACAGCATCTCGCCGAGCGACGGGGAGCCCGGCGGCAGTCCGAAGCCGAGGAAGTCGAGCGCGGTGAGCTGCATGACCGAGGACGACAGCATGAAGGGCAGCAGCGTCATGGTGGCCACCGCGGCGTTGGGCAGCAGGTGGCGGAACATGATGGTGGGGTTCGACACGCCGAGCGCGCGGGCGGCCTGGATGTATTCCAGATTGCGTCCGCGCAGGAACTCCGCTCTCACGAAGGCGACCGGACCGACCCAGGAGAACAACAGCAGGATGCCGAGCAGGACGAAGAAGCCCGGCACCAGCACCGACGCGATGATGAGCAGCAGGTAGAGCTCCGGGACCGTGGTCCAGATCTCGATGAAGCGCTGGAACAGGAGGTCGACCCATCCGCCGAAATAGCCCTGAACGGCGCCTGCGGCGACGCCGATGACGATCGACACCGCGGTCAGGATCAGGCCGAACAGGACCGAGATGCGGAACCCGTAGATCAGCCGCGCCACCACGTCGCGGCCCTGGTCATCGGTGCCGAGCCAGTTCGATTCGAGATCGCGGCAGCCGGTTCCGCCTTTCTTCTCGGCGATCGGCCGGCACTGCGCGTCGGTGAGCAGCCAGGTCGGCTTCGACGGCGCCGGCGTCGGCAGGTCGAGATTGTGGGTTCCGTAGGAAAAGCGGATCGGCGGCCACAGCATGTATCCGCCCTTGTCGGTGATCTGCTTCTGCACATAGGGGTCGCGGTAGTCCGCCGCGGTCTCGAACTCGCCGCCGAACGTGGTCTCGGCGTAGGAGACCACGGTCGGAAAGTAGAAGTGCCCGTCATACTCGACGAGGTAGGGCTTGTCGTTGGCGATGACCTCGGCGAACAGCGAGACCACGAACAGCACCATGAACACCCAGAACGACAGGTAGCCGCGGCGGTTCGCCTTGAAGCTCCGCCAGCGCCGCTGGTTGATCGGCGACAGTCGCAGCCGGCGGCGCCCCGTCGACGGGGCAGGAATCATAGGCTGCGGCTCCCCCGACGGCACCGCGAACGGACCATGCGGCGCCCCGTCGACAAGCTCGCGCCGCGTCGCCGAGGTGGTATCGTCCATCTCACACCTCCCGCGTCTCGAAATCGATGCGCGGATCGATCCACGTATAGGTCAGATCGGACACCAGGTTCAGCACCAGACCGATGACCGAGAACATATAGAGGGTTGCAAACACCACCGGGTAGTCACGATTGAGCACGCTCTCGAAACCCAGGAGCCCGAGCCCGTCGAGGGAGAAGATGGTCTCGATCAGCAGCGCGCTGCCGAAGAACGCGTGGACGAAGGCGCTGGGAAATCCCGCGATGACGATCAGCATGGCGTTGCGGAACACGTGACCGTAGAGCCATTGGGTGTTGGTGCATCCCTTCGCCCGGGCGGTGAGCACATACTGCTTGCGGATCTCGTCGAGGAAGGAGTTCTTGGTCAGCAGGGTCAGGAACGCAAACGCACTCAGCGCCATCGAGGTGATCGGCAGAACCAGATGCCACAGATAATCGAGGATTTTGCCCCACCACGGCAGCAGCTGCCAGTTGTCGGAGGTGAGCCCGCGCAGCGGGAACAGGTTCCAGAAGGATCCTCCGGCGAACAATATGATGAGCAGGATCGCGAACAGGAACCCCGGTATGGCATACGCCACGATGATGACCGATGAGGTCCAGACGTCGAATCGTTCGCCGTCGCCGACCGCCTTGGCGATGCCCAGCGGAATGGAGACCGAGTAGCTGATCACCAGCATCCACAGTCCGAGCGACATCGACACCGGGAGCTTCTGGCGAATGAGCTCGATCACCTCGGTGTCGCGGAAATAGCTCTTGCCGAAATCGAATCGGACGTAGTTCCACAGCATGATGAAGAAGCGCTCGTAGGCCGGCTTGTCGAAGCCGTACTGCTTCTCCAGCTTCTTGATGAATTCAGGATCGAGACCCTGCGCGCCGCGGTATCGCGAGCTGGCATCGAACTGCGAGGAACCCGGCGCCTGTCCGCGGGCGCCGAAATCGCCGCCCGGCGATCCGGTGACGCGCGAGCTCGGATCGGCCCCGCTGAGCGAGGCGATCACCCGTTCGATCGGTCCGCCCGGCGCGAACTGCACGACGGCGAAGGTGACCAGCATGATGCCGAACAGGGTCGGGATCATGAACAGGATGCGGCGCGCGATATAGGCGGTCATGGCTTCTCCGGGAAGCGGCGTCCGAGGTCAGGCGTCACGGGGTGACCGCTCATGATTGTGATCCGAGCCATTCCCTTGATGACGGATAATGCCGGACTTGTCACTGAGCGCGGGACCACCAGGTTTCGGGCGCTCCCAGCGCGTAGCGCGGCTGGATCGCCGGATGCGCGAAGACGTCCCAGTAGGCGACGGTGTGGCTGCCGCGAAACCACTGGGGAATCCAATAGCGTCCGGCGCGGAGCACGCGGTCGAGCGCCCGGCAGGCGAACACCAGCTCCGGTCGGCTGCCTGCGGCGATGATCTTCTCGATCAGCGCATCGACCACGGGATCGGCGATGCCGCCCCAATTGTTGGAGCCCTGGGTGGCGGCCGCCAGCGAGGAGAAATACGGTCGCAGGGACTGGCCCGGATTGATCTCGAAGCCCATGCGATGCATCGTGATGTCGAAGTCGAAGGTCTCGGTGCGCGCCTTGTACTGCACCGGATCAACCACCCGGAGCGTGGCGGCGATGCCCAGCGTCGCCAGGTTCTTGATGAACGGCATGTGGTGCGGCTGGAGCCCGGGCTCGTCGATCAGGAACTCGACCGTGAAGGGCGCACCGCTGGCGTCGAGACGCTCGCGATCGCGGATCGCGAGCCCGGCGTCGGTCAGCAGCTGCGAAGCCCTGCGCAACAAGGCCCGGTCCTGGCCCGAGCCGTCCGACTCCGGAGGCACGAAGGGCTCGCCGAACACCTCGTCCGGCACCTTGCCGCGGAACGGCTCGAGCAGCGCGACCTCCTCGCGGGCGGGCTTGCCCGTCGCCATCATGTCGGAGTTCTGGAAGACCGAATGGGTGCGCTTGTACGCGCCGTACATGACGATCTTATTGGTCCATTCGAAGTCGAATGATTGAATGAAGGCCTCGCGCACCCGCGGATCGCCGAACTTCGGGCGCCGCAGGTTCATGATCCAGCCCTGCCCACCCGACGGCGTTTCGTCGGGCAGCGTCTCGCGCTTGACCCGGCCGTCGCGCCGGGCGGGAAAATCATAGCGCGTCGCCCAGATGCGGGACGTGAACTCCTCGCGAAACAGATAGTTCTTCGCGGTGAAACCCTCGAACGCCACGTCGCGGTCGCGATAGAACTCGAAGCGCTGAATATCGAAATTGTATTGGCCGCGATTGATCGGAAGGTCGGCGCCCCACCAGTCCTTGACCCGCTCGTATTCGATGTAACGGCCCGGCTCGAAGCGGCCGACCCGGTAGGCGCCGCAGCCGAGCGGCACCTCCAGCGTCGTCTCGTCGAACGTCTTCGCCGCGTAGTAGGCGCGGGAAAAGATCGGCAGGGTGGCCACGTAGAGCGGAATGTCGCGCGGACGGTTCGCAGCGAAACGCACGACCGCGGTGGCGTCGTCGCGCGCCTCG
>JBEKZK010000303.1:0-5770 GCA_049509935.1 Xanthobacteraceae bacterium
GGCTGGCTTCAGCAAGCCATCGTGGCCGAAGGCCGGCATCGAACCTTGATGGCCTTCATCGTCGCCGGCGCGGACGCCGTGCCGGATGGTCAGGGCGATCTCGTCCAGCTTGCCGCCCCACAGCCAATCATTGTCGTTTAGGTTGGGGTATCCCTTGGCGCCGCCGCCGCCGGCGCCGTGACAGGGCGCGCAATTGTCAGCAAAGGCGCGCCGGCCCAGTGCTCTAGCGAAGTCGAGCAGTTCCGGCGTCGTCTCGATCTGCTGCAGTGAAGCCGAAGCGAGCCGCGTCATCATCGGGCCGCGCTCTTCCTGCAAGGCGGCGAGTTGAGCCGCGACGGCACTACGGGTGTGCCAGTTAAAGACCCCGTTCGTGTAGGAAGAGACCAGCGGCCACGCCGGATAGACGATCCAGTACCCGATCGACCAGATGATCGTTGCGTAGAATATCCACAGCCACCAGCGCGGCAGCGGCGTGTTCAACTCCTGAATGCCGTCCCATTCGTGACCGGTCGTGCCAATCTTTGCCGCCGGGTTATGCTCGGATTTTTTTGCATCAGCCATTGGTTCAGTCCTCCCGCAGCGGCATGCGCGCCGTTTCGTCAAACTGCTGCTGGCGCGCGCGCGAGGGCCATAGGGCGTAGACCAGTATGATAATGAACAGAATGACGAAGTAGACGAGGCCCCAGGTCTGGGCGATTTGTGAGAAGAATTCGTAAGTCGGCGACACGGTTCTCTCCTCAGCGAATATTGGCTTTGTCGTCGTAGAGCTTGAAGTCGACCATGGTCCCGAGCATTTGAAGATACGCGATCAGCGCATCGGCCTCGGTGACATGGCCGGCGGTGCCGGAGAAGCTCCGCGCCTGGGCCTTCGGATAGCGCTTTGTCAGCGCGGCCGTGTCGGGTGCGTCGTTGGTTGCTTGCGTGCGCACGTCAGCCAAAGCGTTGGCGATCATGTCGTCGGAATAAGGCACGCCAAGCAATGCCTGCACTTTCAAGTCTTCGGCGATATGACTGAAATCGAGATCAGTCGAGAACAGCCACGGATATGCCGGCATGATCGAGCCGGGCACGACCGAGCGCGGATCGAGCAAATGATCGCGGTGCCAGTCGTCGGAATATTTGCCGCCGACGCGGGCCAGATCCGGCCCGTTGCGCTTGGAGCCCCATTGGAACGGATGATCGTACATGCTCTCGGCCGCGAGCGAGTAATGACCGTAGCGCTCGACCTCGTCGCGCAAGGCACGGATCATCTGCGAGTGGCAAAGGTAGCAGCCCTCACGGACGTAAATGTTGCGGCCGGCGAGCTCGAGCGGCGTATAGGGCCGCACGCCGGGCGCGGTTTCGATCGTGCTCTTCAGATAGAACAGCGGCACGACCTCGACCAGTCCGCCGATCGCGATGACAATGAGAATGCCGAGTAGGAGCAGGATGGAGTTGCGCTCAAGGAGCGAGTGCCGCTGCCACAGCGAGGTGTACGTTGACATGGCGAATCTCCTACTCGGCCGGGGCCATGGTCAGGGCGGGCGCGAGCTGTTCGCGTGGATAGATGGTCCGCCACACGTTGAAGGCCATGATCAGCGCGCCGATCAGGAACAGGGCGCCGCCGATCGCGCGGATGATGTAGAATGGATGCATCGCCTCCACGGTCTCGATGAACGAGTATTCGAGGAAGCCGAGATTGGTGTAGGCGCGCCACATCAATCCCTGGAGGATGCCCGCGACCCACATCGACGTGATGTAGACGACGATGCCGATGGTCGCGATCCAGAAATGCCAGCTCACCAGCTTGAGCGAGTAGAGCGGGCGGTTCCACAGCCACGGCACCAAACAATAGATCGCGCCGAAGGAGATGAAGCCGACCCAGCCGAGCGCGCCGGAATGGACATGGCCGATGGTCCAATCGGTGTAATGCGACAGCGAATTGACTTCTTTCACCGACATGACAGGGCCTTCGAACGTGGCCATGCCGTAGAACGCCACCGCCAGCACCATCATGCGCAGCACCGGATCGGTGCGCAGCTTGTCCCACGCGCCCGACAGCGTCATCAGGCCGTTGATCATGCCGCCCCACGACGGCATCCACAGCATGATGGAAAAGGTCGCGCCCAGCGTCTGCGTCCAATCGGGCAGCGCGGTGTAGTGCAGATGATGCGGACCGGCCCAGATGTAGAGAAAGATCAGCGCCCAGAAGTGAATGATCGAAAGCCGGTAGCTATAGACCGGCCGGTTGGCGCGCTTGGGGATGAAGTAATATACGATGCCGAGGAAGCCGGCGGTGAGGAAGAAGCCGACCGCGTTGTGGCCGTACCACCACTGGAACATCGCATCCTGCACGCCGGCCCAGGCGATGTAGGACTTCGAGCCGAACACCGACACCGGAAGCGCCGGATTGTTGCCGAGGTGCAGCATCGCAATGGTGACGATGAAGGCGAGGAAGAACCAGTTGGCGACGAATATGTGCGGCTCCTTGCGCTTCATGATCGTGCCGAGAAAGACCAGCAGATAGGTCACCCAGACGATGGTCAGCCACAGATCGGCGTACCATTCGGGCTCGGCATACTCCTTCGCCTGGGTGACGCCGAGCAGATAGCCGGTGCCGGCGATGACGATGAAGAAGTTGTAGCCGAGCACCACGAACCAGGGCGCGAGCTCGCCGGCGATCCGCGTCCGGCAGGTCTTCTGCACGATGTAGAACGAGGAGGCGAGCAGCACGTTGCCGCCGAACGCGAAGATGACGGCGGAGGTGTGCAGCGGCCGCAGGCGGCCGAAGCTGGTCCACGGCAGGTCGAGGTTGAGCGCCGGCCAAGCGAGCTCGCTCGCGATCCACACCCCGACCAGCATGCCGGCGAGGCCCCAGAACACCGCGATCAAGGTGGCGAACTTCACCGGCCCGAAATTGTAGTTCGGCTTGCCGTCGATCTCCTGCGGGGGCGGCTCGAGCGGCCGCGCGAAGTAGCGATTGAGGATGGCGAAGACGGCGGCGATGCTGGCCGCTGCGCCGAGATAGGCGTGGAAGGCGAATGGTGCGTCCTGCGCCTTGGCGGCGCCGATCAGGCAGAGCAGCGCCGTTACGGCAAAGACGAGCGACAGGCCGCCCTCGCCGAGCGTCACCGGCTTGTGGGATATGGTTCGAGCCATGATATGCCTCTTGCGCGGAGCCGCCTCACGCGGAATCCGTTACGGCCGCAACATCGTGGCGTCACCAACCGGTCGCATTGCGCTAGATCAAACGGGGCCCCGCGGTCGGGGGAAAAAGTCGACCGTTCGCTACAATTCGAAGCCCTGGCCGAGGCTCGGCATCTCGACGGTGGTGCCGGACAGCTTGGCGGCGAACGTCTCCATCGTGCCCACTTCACCGTGCGTCAGGAAGGTGCGCGGCGCACCGGTATGATGGTGCCAGGCCAGCAACTCGGCCTGGTCCGCATGGGCGGAAAAACCATTGATTGTATGGATGTGGGCGTGCACCGCGACGTCGTCGCCGAGGATCCGCACGGTGCGGGCCCCCTCCACGATCTGCCTGCCCAGCGTGCGGTCGGCCTGGTAGCCGACGAACACGATGCTGGAGGCCTCGCGCGAGAGATTGTGCTTGAGATGATGGCGGATTCTTCCGCCGGTGCACATGCCGGCGCCCGCCATGATGATCGCCCCGCTTTTGATGGTGTTGATGGCGATCGACTGTGCGGTGTCGCGGGTGAGGTGGAGGCCGGGCACGGCGAGCGGATCACCGCCGTTGCGGATGAGCGCGGCAGTCGCGGCGTCGAGGCCCTCCGGATGTCGGCGGAACACGTCGGTCGCCGAGATCGCCATCGGCGAATCGAGAAAGACCTGGATGGTCTTCGGCAGGCGTCCCTGCTCGACCCCCTGGCGCAGGATGAACAGCAGCTCCTGGGCCCGCTCCAGCGCGAACGTTGGAATCACCACGTTGCCACCGCGCTGGAAGGTTTCGGTGACGGCGGCGTAAAATTCGTCGATCGACGGCCCGATCGGCTTGTGCAGACGGTCGCCATAGGTGGTCTCGATCACGACGACGTCGGCATGCGGCGGGATGGCTGGCCCACGCAGCAGCGGGCGGCCCGCGTTGCCGACGTCGCCGGAGAACAGCACGGCGAGGCGGCGGCCATTCTCCTCGAGGTCGAGCAGGATGCTGGCCGATCCGAGAATGTGTCCGGCATCGATGAAGGTCGCGCGCCCGGCGCCACCGAGCGCGAGCGGCTTGTCGTAGACGGCGTTACGGCCGAACCTCTCGAGGCTCTCGAGCGCGTCGCGTGCCGTATAGAGCGGCGCCTCATCGTCGTTTGCGGCCTGCCGTGACGTCCGCCGCGTCCGGTGCCGGGCATCCTCCTCCTGCAGATGCGCGGAATCGAGCATGACCAGGCGGGCCAGATCGTGCGTAGCCCCGGTCGCGATGATCTCGCCCTTGAAGCCGCGCTTGACGAGCAGCGGCAGACGCCCGCAGTGGTCGAGATGCGCATGGGTGAGCAGCACGATGTCGATGGCGGCTGCATCGAAACCGAACGCCGCGGCGTTCTCCTCGTCGATCTCGCGACCGCCCTGGAACAATCCGCAGTCGATCAGGATGCGTCGGCCCGCGCACTCGACGAGATGACAGGAACCGGTGACGTCGCGATCGGCGCCGTGGAATGACAGTTTCACGTGCAGGCCCCCTCTTTCAGCCCGGCCGGCACAGCGGTTTGCCGGCGGTCTCGTGCCACTGCAGGATGCCGTCCCAGATCTCCTGCGCGCTCTCGGCAAACCAGAACAGCTCGCGATCCTCGAGGTCGATGACGCCTTCGTCGACGAGAAAGTCGACATCGATCGCCCGACGCCAGTAGTCCTCGCCCACCAGGATGATGGGAACCGGCTCGATCTTGCGCGTCTGCACCAGGGTGAGGATCTCGAACAGCTCGTCGATCGTGCCGAAGCCGCCCGGAAAGGCGACCAGCGCCTTGGCGCGGAGCAGAAAGTGCAGCTTGCGCAGCGCGAAGTAGTGGAAGCGGAAGCACAGCTCGGGCGTGATGTAGGGATTGGGGAACTGCTCGTGCGGCAGGTCGATATTGAGCCCGATCGATTTGGCGCCGGCGTCGAACGCGCCGCGGTTGGCGGCCTCCATCATGCCGGGCCCGCCCCCCGTCATCACCAGGACGCAGGGGTTCCCGGCGATGCGGCCGGTCAGGCCGACCAGTCGGCCGAGATCGCGGGCGACGTCGTAGTAGTGGCTCTTCGCCAGGATGCGCTCGGCGATCGCGAGCCGGCGCGCCAGCGCGCCGTCGCCCGGATCATCGGCGAGCGCCCGGCGCAGGGTCTCGACGTCGCGGCGCGCGGCGGCCGGCTCGGCGATGCGTGTCGAACCGAACACCACGATGGTGTGCGCGACGCCGTGATGCTCGAGCAGCAGCTCGGGCTTGAGATAGTCGAGCTGCAGCCGCGGGCCGCGCATGTCGCTGCGACCCAGGAACTCCATGTCCTGCTCGGCCAGCCGATAGCTCGGGCTCCGCCGTATCGCCTCGACGCGATCGAACGCTCCGGGATCCTCCTCGACCGACTTCGGCCGCTGCCAGGGCAGCGGCTCCTCGCGCCGTTGCGGATGCGCGGGCCGGGGAATCGACGCCCTCCGACCGGCATGCCCGTTGTTCATCGCAAAACCCTTCCGACTAGTGCACTAGTGCGGCGGATTTGAAGTTCCTATCAGATGTGCGGCACGCTCGTCATAGGAACTTCAAATCCTAAAAGCCGCACGAGAATCATAGACTTGCTAGTGCACCTTTGGATT
>JBEKZK010000304.1:0-5769 GCA_049509935.1 Xanthobacteraceae bacterium
GCGATGACGACGCTGAAGGCGAGAAAAAGCTTGTAGCGGATCGACATCGACCGGCTCCAGCGTCTTGCCGGACGATTTCAGTCCGTGACCTTCAGGGTCATCTTCATCCGCGGATGGATTGCGCAGATCACCTGTACGTCACCCGCTGCATCGAACGTCACGTCGGTGGATGCTCCTGCCGGCTGCGAGCCGAGATCGAACTCATTGCCCATGCTCACCGATACGACGTTATGAGGCACTTTGTCATCGTTGACGAACGTGAGCGTCTCGCCCTTCCTGATGGTGACGCTCTCGGACGAGAACATGCGTCCGCGTTGATGGATCGTGTGGTCCCCGGCAGCCGCGGCCGCCGACAGACCGGCGGCGACCAGAAGTGCGAGCAGGGCCGGCTTGCGCATGAGATGTTCCTGAGCTCGGCTTGCGCGGACATTCATCGAGGCAGAACGGGGACGGCGATCGTACGAAGAGGGCCGGTCAAAGTCTTCAGGAAGGCGACCAGATCCGATTTGTCCCGAGAGGTGAGACCGAGCGGCCCTATCAGGTCGGACCGGCTCGGGCGGTCGATGCCTCCGCCGTCGTAGTGCTCGACCACGTCCTCGAGCGTCGCGATCGACCCATCGTGCATGTAGGGACCGCGGCGCGCAATCTCGCGCAGCCCCGGCGTCTTGAAGGCATGCATCATCTTGGCGACAGTCGGGAGGAATCGTCCGCGTCCGACATCCGCGCCCGGGAGGCCGATGTCGTGGAAGCCATCATCGGTGAAGTTCCACCCCTCGTGACATGACGCGCATTGCCCCTTGGCGTTGAAGACGTCGAAGCCACGCTTGGCGTCCTCGGAGATGGCCTGCTCGTTTCCCTCGATCCAGAAATCGAAGGGCGCGCGCTCGGAGACCACGGTTCGTTCGAAGGTGGCGATCGCCGCAGCCAGCGTCGTGGGCGTCATGCTCTCGTCGGCGAAGGCCGCGGCGAACAGTGGCGGGTATTCGCCGATCGATGCCAGGCGCGTCATGAGTTGTCCGATCGGCATGTTCATCTCACGGGACGACCCGATCGGGCTCAGCACCTGCTCCTCGAGGCTGGCAGCACCACCGTCCCACATGAAACTTGCCGCCCACGCGATATTTACTATGGTTGGCGAGCGTCGATCCAGCTGCGCCATGCCGTGGCCGATGCCGACCGCCAGACCGTCGCCCCAGCCGAAGGCCGGGTTGTGACAGCTCGCGCAGGACTGTGCCGACGTCGCCGAGAGCCGCGGATCGAAATACAGCCTCTTGCCGAGCGATGCCTTCTCCACCGTGTACGGGTTTTCCCCGGGGAACGGGATCAGGGACGGCCGCCGATATGCGGCCTTCACTCCGTCGATGCCCACGACGGCCTTCGGACCGAGGTCGATGAGACGCGTCTGTCCGACGATCGCCGAGCCGCAGCTGATGGTCGCAAATCCGATCATGCCCGGGATGACCGCCGCAACGGCCGCGCAGAGCCATGTCGAGCGGTCGAGAGCACTTCGCCTGATCTTCGGGCTGACCACGAAATCGCACCGGTCGTCGCAGAAAAGCGTTTCAGATTCGACGCTTGTCGCATTTCCCTATTTCAATTGTCCTAACCACGAGGCGACCGTTTGATGCGTACGAATACTGCGTGAGGATGCTGACGGCGGCAGGTCCCAGTCGCGGTTGCCCCATCGATGCGGCGGCTCAACCGATCGCGTCCTGCCGCGCCCGCGAGATTGCCGCCGCCAGCTCTCGCGCCTGGAACGGCTTCTGCAGCGCCGTCACCCCTCTCCATTCTTGTTTCAGACCCGCGGCGCCGTATCCGGTGGCAAAGAAAAAGGGCACTCGGCGACCCGTCAGAATGGTCGCGAGCGGATAGGCAGGCTCGCCATGCAGGTTCACATCGACGATCGCGAGATCCACCGTCAGCTCGCTCGCCAGCTTTACGGCCCGATGCATTTCGCCTGCGGTGGCGACGACCTGGTGACCGAGTTCGATGAGCATGTCCTCGAGGAGCATGGCGACCATCGCCTCGTCCTCGATGACCAGGATGCGGAGACTCGGCTTGTCGGAGCTCATGTCATGATTCTTGGTAGATCTGCTCTGCTACATCGTGCCGGGCTGGAGCGGGACCTTGATGATGGAGACCACGCCGGCAGGCCGGAAATCGATGATCGCGTCGCTGCCGAAATCGTGAGCAAGACCCCGCCGGATCAGGCGGGTGCCGAAGCCGGTTTTGTCCGGCGGGACGACGGGAGGCCCGCCTTCCTCCATCCAGGTCAGCTGCAGCTCACCGGAACCCTCGACGGGCGCGACCGACCACGCGACGCTGACCCTGCCGGCCTCCGTGGACAACGCTCCGTACTTGGCGGCGTTGGTCGCCAGCTCATGCAGGGCCATGGACAGCGCAACCGCCTGCCCGGGCGACAGCCGTACCTCCGGGCCGCCGGTCTCGAGCCGCCTCTCCACCGTCTGGAACGGCTGCAGGGCGCGATCAACCACATCCCGAAGGCTGGCGCCTTCCCAGCTTTCGACCGTGAGCACGTCGTGCGCCCGCGACAGCGCCGCGAGGCGCCCTTCGAACAGCTCGCGGGCGTCGGCGCTGCGCTCCGTGCTCCGCAGGGTCTGCATCGCCAACGATTGCACGGTCGCCAGCGTATTCTTGACGCGGTGGTTCAGCTCGTTCAGCAGCAGGGTGCGCTGCTCGTCGGCACGCAGGCGATCCGTGATATCGGTGTGGGTGCCGAACCAGCGCACGATCAGGCCCTGGTCCTCGCGGATCGGCAGCGCCCGCGACAGGAACCAACGGTACTCGCCACCACCACCTTTCAGCGGGAACGTGTCCTCCCACGGTTCGCCGCTGTCGAAGCAGTGCCGGAGCTTGGCGACGACGCGCTCGAGATGATGGGGGTGGTGCACGCTGCGCCATCCCCCGCCCTCCATGTCCGCCGGCGTGGTGCCGGTATAATCGAACCAACGTTTGTTGAACCAGTAGATCCAGCCTGACGCATCGGCCATCCAGGCGAGCTGGCTCATGTTGTCGGCCAGCGCCCGGAACTCCGCCTCGCGCCTGGCGAGCTCGGCCTCGCCCCGCACCCTGTCGGTGACGTCGTAGCCTTCGACGAAAATGCCCGTCACCGTGCCTGACGCATCGGTGATCGGCTGGTAGACGAAGTCGACGAAACGCTCGTCGGCCGGCAGGTCCGGCGAGCGCTCCAGCACGACCCGGACGGCCTCGCCGGCGAAGGGTTTTCCCGTAGCAAAGACCTCGTCGAGGAGTCGCAGGAAGCCTTGGCCCTCCACCTCGGGGAGCGCTGCCCGCAGCGGCTTTCCGATGACGTCGCGACGTCCGATCAGCCGCAGGTAAGCCGCATTGACGAGCTCGAAGACCTGATCGGGTCCACGCAGGACGCACATGAAGCCGGGCGCCTGCTCGAACAGCTGGCGCAACCGCTCCCCTTCGGTGGAGAGCTGACGGTTGAGCCGCTCGACGATCTCCTTGTCGGCCGCAAGGCGATCGTTCGCACGGCGCAAGGCGTCCCCGGCTTCCCGGCGCACCAGGGCAAGCTTCAGGTTGGCGCCGACATGGGCGCCGAGCTCGCGCGCCGAGAACGGCTTGGTGATGTAATCGTCGGCGCCGGCCTCGAGGCCTTCGACCCGGGCTTCCTCGCCGGCACGGGCCGACAGCAGGATCACCGGCAGGTCGCGGCTGGCCGGGTCGGCTCGGATTGCACTCAAGAGCCCGAGCCCGTCGAGCCGCGGCATCATCACGTCGGTGAGGACGAGGTCGGGCCGTCGATTGCGGATCGCGTCGAGCGCCGCGAGGCCGTCGGCGACGGTTTCGACCTGCCAGCGGTCCCCGAGCAGCCGGCTCACGAAGTCCCGCATGTCGGCATTGTCGTCGGCGACCAGGATGCGCGCGCGCGCGTCGCTCGCCGCGAGCCGCCGATCCGAAGCGTCATCCCCGACGCCGATCGATGGCCCGGCCAAACTTGGCCCGGCATCCGGGAGCCAGCGCAGCACCTCCTCGACATAGGCCTCAGCGCGAGGAGACGTCGACGCCAATGACCGTTCGGCGCCGATCCGCTCGGCCGGAAGATGGGAGGTCCCGAACGGGACCGTCACCACGAAGGTCGTGCCGATTCCAGGCGTACTCTCGGCTCCGATCGCGCCGCCGTGCAGCTTGACCAGCTCGTGCACGAGCGCCAACCCGATCCCCGAGCCCTCGTAGCTCCGGCTGTTCTGGCCCTCGACCCGGTGGAACCGCTCGAACAGTCGAGGGAGCTCGTGCCTCGGGATCCCGACCCCGGTATCGCGCACGGTGAGCTCGGCCGCATCGTCGAGAGCCTGCAGCCGGACCTCGATTCCGCCCTCGAACGTGAACTTGAAGGCGTTCGATACCAGATTGAGCACGACCTTTTCCCACATGTCGCGGTCGACGTAGACGGGCTTGGGGAGCGTCTGGCATTCGACGACGAGATCGAGATGCGCCTTCTCGCACGCCGAGCGAAAGTTCGAGGCGAGGTCGCCGGTCAGCGCCGCGAGGTCGGTCGGCTCATAGCTCGCCTGGACCCGCCCGGCCTCGAGGCGGGAAAAGTCGAGCAGCGTGTTCACCAGCTTGAGAAGACGCAGCGAGTTGCGGTGCGCGACGTCGAGGCGATGGCGCTGAATCGCGGCCAGGGCCGCCGCCGAGGTGTCGTTGAGCGCATCTTCGATCGGACCGAGCATGAGCGTGAGCGGCGTGCGGAATTCGTGGCTGACGTTGGAGAAGAACAAGGTCTTGGCCCGATCGATCTCCGCCAGGGCCTCGGCGCGCCTGCGCTCCTCCTGGTAGGCAACAGCCTCCGCCGTTGCGGTTGCGACCTGGGCGGCGACGAGATCGAAGAAGGCGCGATAGTCGTCATCGAGCGCGCGCCGGGGGCTCACGGCGCAGACCAGAACGGCGATCGGCCGATCGGCGCCCGGCAGCGTGACGGGCATCACCAGCGCGCTGTGTGGAGGCTCGGTCCACGCGCCGCCCGGCAGACCCGAAAAGCGCGCCGGAAGCTCCGTCGACAGGGCCGTCTGCCTGGTTGCGAGCACCGACGAGAAGGGCCAGGGTTCGCCGTCCTCCCCATGCTTCACGTCAACCGGAGCTCCCGCCGCACCGGGCGCGATGCCGGCCGTTCCGACCAGACGCGCGCCCGCCTCCTCATTGAGATATGCCGCCGCGAAGGGAATGTCGTGCGGATTGCCGGCGATCGCCGAGAGGGCGGCGCCAAGAGCCGCTTCGGCGCTTTGCGCGCGGCGTTGAGAGCCGAGATCGCGCAGCGTCCTGAGCCGTCGTTCGCCGATCACCTTGCCGGTCATCTCGATGACCGGAGTGAATATGCCGCCGATGCCGCCGGTCTCGTCGCGGATCGGAGAATACGAGAAGGAAAAATACGTCTCCTCGCTGTAGCCATGCCGATTCATGACGAGCAGGAGATCGCTCGCCTGGGCGGCCTCTCCGGTCCGCATCACGTTCTCGAGCATCGGACCGACGACCGGCCAGACGTCGGCCCAGACCTCGCGGCCGGCGCCGCCGAGCGCTGCGGGATGCTTCTCGCCGATGATGCGCATGTACTCGTCGTTATAGAGCACGACGAGCTCGGAGCCCCACCAGATGATGATGGGGAACCCACACTCGAGACAGATGCTGACGGACGTGCGGAGCGATTGCGGCCACGCTCCGGGACGGCCCAGCGGGGTCTTCGACCAGTCTTTCAACCGCATCAGCGCCGCCATCGCGCTGTTG
>JBEKZK010000305.1:0-5756 GCA_049509935.1 Xanthobacteraceae bacterium
TCATGCTCAACACGTCATGCGTCCTCCGTCGGCCAAGCACGAAGTGATCGCCCGTACCCCGCATGAAGCGCAACGGAATGCGGGAGCAGCCAGGCAGACGCGTCACGTCCGGTCCCGGACGTCATCCGGGCTGCAGGCATCCGCCCGCTCAACCTTTCACCAGCGTGCGATAGTCGAGGCGGCGATGGAACCAGTAGCGGTAGCCCGACATGTTCTTCTGCATCGCCACATTGAGGTAGGGCTGATAGAGCGGGATGCGCGGCACGTCGGCGAACGCCTTGTCGACGAAGCCCCTGACGTCTTGCTCGTAGGCGGCCCGGTCGCCGGCGGCGGCCGCCGCGCGGGCGCCGTCGATCAGGCCGTCCATCTCCTTGTTCTGGTAGCTCATGGTGTTGAAGACGGCGTTCTGGCCGTGATAGCACCAGAAGAAGAAGTATTCCGGATAGTCGAGCCAGCCGGAAAACACATTGGCGATCAGCGGCAGCTCCTTCTTGATGAGCTCGTTGCGCCAGTTCGATCCGGGGATCTTGTTGATCGTGGTCTTGATGCCGATCTGACCGAGGCTTTCCTGCAGCAGGACGCACAGCGGCTCGT
Organism: Xanthobacteraceae bacterium; assembly: GCA_049509935.1. Taxonomy (GTDB): domain Bacteria; phylum Pseudomonadota; class Alphaproteobacteria; order Rhizobiales; family Xanthobacteraceae; genus AP-16. The sequence goes on from JBEKZK010000305.1 coordinate 595, forward strand.
TGACCACGGCGAAGCCGAGATCGAACGACAACGTGGTCTCGAAGCCGTTTTCGTGGCCGGCTTCCGCCAGCAGCGCCTTGGCCTTGGCGATGTCGGTGTTGTAGCTGTGCGGCTGCGGCCACGACACCGAGGTCGCGGCATCGTGCGGCGCACCGAACATCGGCTTGGCCTGGCCGAACATCACGGCGTCCAGGATCTTCTGGTAGGGAATCGCACAGGCGACGGCCTGACGGACCTTCAGATTGTCGAACGGCGGCTTGGCGACGTTCATGCCGATGTACTGGATGCCGTTGCTGATCGGCGTCGACGCGATCGTCAGCTTCGCCTGCTGCTTCATCTCGGAGAAATCCTTGGGCGGCAGCTCGAACGAGATGTCGGCGTCGCCGCGCTCGAGCAGCGCCCGGCGGTTGCCGGCCGACGGCACCATGCGCCAGATCACCCGCCGGATCTTGGGCAGCGGCCCGCTCTTCCAGGCCTCGTTGCGCTCGTAGATGAGCTCGGTGCCCGGCCGCCATGTCACCACCTTGTAGGCGCCGCCGCCCGCGACGTTGGTCTTGGCGAAGTCGAGGCCCCACGGATCGGCGGCGGTGGCCTTGGATTTCACCAGCTGCGAGTTCATCACGCAGGGGACGATGACGGCGAGGTCGGGCAGCGTCAGATGGTCCTTGCGGATGAAGTCGACCCGGAACGTGTGATCGTCGACGACGACGAACTGCTCGGGCTTCTCCAGCGAGCCCGCCTTCATCTGGAAGGTCGGGAAGCCGCCGACCGTCACGGCGCGATCGAACGACCACTTGGCGTCCCGGGCGGTGACCGGCGTGCCGTCGTGGAACACCGCATCCTTGCGCAGCTTGAAGGTGACCGACCTGTCGCCGACGGCGAAATCCTCGGCGAGCTCGGGGATCAGCTTGTCGCGGTCGTAGCTCTCGGTACCGTCGGACAGCGTCTTCTTGTCGTGGGTGATGAGCCGGTCGTAGCAGTTCCACGACGCCTCGTAGCCCGGCACGATGGTGCCGACGCCGTGAATGTCGAGGTTGTTGGGCCCGCTCTCGGTCACGATCAGCAGGGTCTCCTGGCGCGACTGTGCCCTGGCCGGAGACCAGACCGCCGGCGCCGCCGGCAACAGGGTGCCGGCGGCCGCGGCGGTCATCGATGTGAGAAACTCGCGACGCTTCATGCCGGCCTCCCGAACTGAGACGGACCGGACCGCAAGCCTCGTGCCAGCGTCGCAGCGCGCCCCCACGGACGGCATAAAGGTATGATCAAATTCGACTTTTCGTCCGCGCCGAGGTCCCCGACGGGGACCCGTCGAAAGGCCTCTCGGGGGCATTGCATACAAAGCGGCAATGATCGCCGAAAATATGGGCAGTGGGCGGTACGGCTAGAACAGCAGCTTGATGCCGACGACGAACAGGGTGCCGGCGAGCAGTATTCGCAGGATCGGATCCGGCATCCGGCTGGACAGCAGGCTGCCGAGCACGATCCCCGGCAGCGATCCGATCAGCAGCGACCCGAACAGGCCCCAGTCGACCGATCCGAGCACCCAGTGACCGAGGCCCGCGACCAGGGTCAGCGGAACCGCATGGGCGATATCGGACCCGACGATGCGCGCCATCGGCAGCTGCGGATAGAGCAGCACCAGGGCGGTGACGCCGATTGCGCCGGCGCCGACCGAGGAGATCGACACCAGCACGCCGAGCACGGCTCCCACCACGACGGTGAGACCCGCGACCCTGGCCGGGTCAACGGCACCGAACCGCCTGATGTAGAGCCCGAGAATCGTGGCGCGGAACAACAGCGCTGCCGCGGTGGCGAACAGCGCCCCACTCAGCGCACAGGTGATCAGCCGGCGGGCCAGCGCTCCATCCATGTCGAGGCGGGACAGCGCCAGCAGCGTCAGCACCGTCGCCGGAACGCTGCCGGCCGCGAGCCACCCCACGACGCGCCACTCGATCGTCCGGGTCATTCCGTGGACCAGGGTGCCCCCGGTCTTGGTGGCCGATGCGTAGAGCAGATCGGTGCCCACCGCGGTTGCCGGATGAATCCCGAACAGCAGAATGAGCAGCGGTGTCATCAGCGACCCGCCACCGACGCCGGTCATCCCCACCAGCAGCCCGACGGCGAACCCGGAGACGGAGTAGAGCGGATTGATCGCGGACAGCAGGTGCATCTGGTCGATCGGTCAGTTGCCGTATCCGGTCGGGAAGATACGGTATTGGCGGGGCGACAGGCCAATTGACTGCCCGATGGTCAGATCGTGCGCGCGCGGCACGTCGACCTCGATGACGCAGACTCCGTCCCCGGCGCCAAGCGCAATCTCGATCCGCCGTGCAGGGCCGAGACCATGCACGCGTCGCACCGTCCCGGTGAATGCCGCGCTGCCCACCCCAACGGTCGCCATCTCGTAAGGACGCACGAAGAGCCTGGCGCCTCCGAGGCAACCAGGCGGGGCGTCGAGTCCGGTGGGACGTCCGGCGAAGCTGACGCCGGCGGCCTCGATGGTGACCGGCACGATGATCGACTCGCCGATGAATTCGTGGACGAACGCAGTTTCGGGACATTCGTAGACCTGCTGCGGCGTGCCGGTCTGCTCGACGTGTCCGCGATTCATCACGACGACCCGGTCGGCGACCTCGAGGGCCTCTTCCTGGTCATGGGTGACGAACACCGAGGTCAGGTGAATCTCATCGTGGAGATTGCGCAGCCACCGCCGGAGCTCCTTGCGCACCTTGGCGTCGAGCGCGCCGAACGGCTCGTCGAGCAGCAGCACGCGCGGCTCGATCGCAAGCGCGCGGGCCAGAGCGACGCGCTGCCGCTCGCCGCCCGACAGCTGACGCGGATAGCGGTCGGCGAGCCCACTGATCCGAACGAGATCGAGGAGCTTGCCAACTCGGGCGCGGATCTCGTCCTCGGTCTGACGCTGCCGGCGTGGGCGCACCCTCAGGCCGAACGCCACGTTGTCGAACACGCGCATATGTCGGAACAGCGCATAGTGCTGGAACACGAAGCCGACGCCGCGCTCGCCGACGCTGCGTGACAGCGCGTCGGTGCCGTCGAAGCGGATCTCGCCGTCGTCCGGCCAGTCGAGCCCCGCGATGATGCGCAGCAGCGTGGTCTTTCCCGATCCCGATGGGCCGAGCAGCGCCAACAGCTCGCCACTGCGGATCTCGAGGTCCACCGCAGCGAGCGCCGTGAACGCGTCGAATCGTCGGGTCACGTTGACGACGTCGATCCGCAAGGCATCACTCCGTCGCGAGGCGGCGCTCGAGGGCGGCCTTCGCGATCAGCGTCACCAGGGCAAGGAACGCCAGCAGCGAGGCGACCGCGAATGACGCCGAGAAATGATACTCGTTATAGAGGATCTCGATATGCAGCGGAATGGTGTTGGTCTCGCCGCGAATATGGCCCGAGACGACCGAGACGGCACCGAACTCTCCCATGGCGCGAGCATTGCACAGCAGGACGCCGTAGAGCAGCGCCCACTTCACGTTCGGCAGCGTGACGCGGAAGAACGTCGCGAGCCCGGATGCGCCGAGCGACCGCGCCGCCTCCTCCTCGAGCGTGCCCTGCTCCTGCATCAGCGGAATCAGCTCCCGTGCCACGAACGGGAAGGTCACGAACAAAGTAGCGAGAACAATGCCCGGCAGCGCGAAGATGATGCGGATATCGTGTTCCTGCAGCCGAGATCCGAAAAGACCCTGGGCGCCGAACAGCAGCACGAAGACCAGGCCGGAGATGACCGGGCTCACCGAGAACGGCAGATCGATGAGGGTGATCAGCAGGCTCTTTCCGCGGAACTCGAACTTGGCGATCGCCCAGGCTGCGAGCAGGCCGAACACCAGGTTCAGGCCGACCGAGACGGCGGCGACGATCAATGTCAGTCTGATCGCCGACACCGCATCAGGTTCGCCCAGGGCCGCCAGGTAGGGGCCGAGGCCTTTGACCAACGCTTGATGGAGAACAGTGGCGAGCGGCAGGACGAGGAAGACCGTCAGAAACAGCACCGCGGCGCCCACGACGGTCCAGCGCACCCAGGCCCGCTCGGTGCGCACTCCCGGGGCGCGGCGCGAGTCCGTCGGGGCGCGGACGGGAGTCCGAGGATTCGCCGTCGATTGCGCCTGTTCGAGCGTCGGCAGTGTCACGAGCCGCCGGTCCGCGACTGCGACCAGCGCTGCAGCAGGTTGATCGCCAACAGGATCGAAAACGATGCAACCAACATCACGACGGCGATCGCACTGGCGTCGGCGTAGCGGAATTCCTCCAGCCGGATCACGATGAGCAGCGGGGCGATCTCCGAAACATTGGGCAGGTTGCCGGCGATGAAGATCACGGAGCCGTATTCGCCGACTGCGCGCGCGAACGCAAGAGCAAATCCGGTGAACAGCGCCGGCGCGATCGACGGCGCGATCACCCTGGCGACGATCTGCCGGCGGCTGGCGCCGAGGCTTGCCGCCGCGTCCTCGAGCTCGGCATCCAGATCCTGCAGCACAGGCTGGACGGTACGGACCACGAACGGCAGGCCGATGAACACCAGTGCGACCAGGATGCCGAGCGGCGTGAACGCAACCTTGACGCCGAGCGAAGCGAGCGCGGCGCCGAGCGCGCCATTTTCGGCAAACAGCGTCGCGAGCGCGATTCCGGCTACCGCGGTCGGCAGCGCAAACGGGATGTCGACGATGGCGTCGAACAGCCGCCTGAAAGGAAACTCGTAGCGCACCAGCGCCCAGACGACGAGGGCGCCGAAGACGACGTTGATGGCGGCAGCCGCCAACGACAGGCCGAAACTGAGTTTCAAGGCGTTCAGGGTCCGGCGCGACGCGAGGATGGCCCACAGCTGGTCGGGGCCGAGCCCGGCGGTCTTGAGGATGAGCCCGGTGAGCGGGATCAGGACGATCAGCGCGAGCCAGGTCAACGTCATTCCCAGCGTGATTCCGAATCCCGGGATCACGCTAGAACCTCGTCGGCCTCGTCGCGTCGGAACCCTCGTCACGTGGCGTCGCATCCTCCGTCAGGACATCACGGGCCATGGACTCACTGGCCATAGATTTCGTCGAATGTCCCGCCGTCGGCAAAGTGCTGCTTCTGGGCAGTGCGCCAGCCACCGAACACCTCGTCGATGGAGAACATCTCGACTTCGGGAAAAACCTGATGGTATTTCCGCG
>JBEKZK010000306.1:0-5717 GCA_049509935.1 Xanthobacteraceae bacterium
TGAGCATTCTGTCGTCGAGCTATGCGGCCGCGGCGGCCACGCAGAACCTTATTTCTCCCGGATCGAAATTCGCCAAGGTCGACCCCACCCTGTTTCAGGGAACCTGGACCGGCACCGACAGCAGCCGCCAGCCTTTTTCGTTCAAGATCACCGGCGTCTCGGGCTTCCGCGCCAATGTGACGTTCCAGAGTGCCAGCGGCGGCCTCCAATACTTGCGGGTCTTCATCAACACCCAGAATTCGTTTCGAATTGGCAACTCGGCCTTCATCCTGACCGGGAAGGACGCCGCGAAGGTCCAGAACGTTCTGACCGATTCGACCACCGGCATTCAGCAGCTCGAAACGGCCTACGCCAAGCGAACCAGCTAGATCCGGCTAGTGCCAGCTGCGTCCCGGCGCAGAACAGCAGCCCGGTTGGCGCCGGAGGCGGCGGACAGGACACCATCTTTGAAGGCCTCGGTTCCTGGTGTAGAACGCTGACCACCGGGCTGCCACACGGACCAGCATCATGGCGTTCTCGATCGACCGCATCGACCATGTCGTCGTCAATTGCCGCAACGTGGATCAGACCGCGGCCTGGTACGAGCGCGTGCTCGGCCTGACACGCCAGACGTTCGGCCCGGACGGCCGCACCGCGCTGACATTCGGCACCCAAAAGCTCAATCTGCGGCCGACCGCCGCGTCCGGCTGGCCGACCGGTGCCGTCGACGCGCCAGGCTCGCTCGACCTGTGCTTCATCACCACGGCTGCGCCCGACACCGTCCTCGCCCATCTGCGGGCTTGCGGCATCCCGGTCACCGACGGCCCGATGGAGAGGACCGGCGCACTCGGCGCCATGACGTCGATCTATTGCCGCGATCCCGACGGCAATCTGGTGGAGGTGGCGAGCTACCTGGCCGGATGAACCGGCACCACAGGCTCAGCAATTTCGGGCCGGCGTGTGGGCCTGCGGAAAACCACTCCGTAGCCCCCAAGGCCCAAATTGTGCGCAGAGTGCGGCGCCCCGCGGTAGCATTGCTCAGCCAATCAGCTCCGCGCCTCGATCTTCTCACGTGCGGCACTGGCCAGAAACGCCGAGCGCGTCAGACCTCGGCGGTCAGCCTCGGCATCAATCGCTTCGAGCAGGCCTGCGTCGAACGTGACGTTGGCACGGACGGTGCGGCCAGCGTCGAGCATCAGCGGGATGAGAACCGCGCTTTCGCCCGCGGCGACATCCGGATGGCTCTCGGGATCGGCGAGGATTTCGGTCGTGGTGCGCGCAGTCGGCAGATCGATGCCATCTGCGCACATCTCGGCAGCCCATTCGCGCAGCGCCGAAATGGCATCGCTGATAGCCGCCTCGGGCGTCGCGCCGCCACCGTGGCAGCCGGGGCAATCGGGAACACGGACGCCCCACACGTCGTCCGCCCCGTCGAGGATGCCGACGTAGTACTTCATCTGCTCGCTCCTCTCAGCTCCATCCCGCCAGCCTGGCAATCGACCGTGCGACGCCCCGCGACAAAGTGCGATGGCGCGGCACAACGATGATCACGCCAGGTCGAGCGTCATGCTTGAACTTGTCATGGCTGCCGCCGCCGACATTGACCCAGCCTTCCCGCTGCAGCCGGCCCACGATCCTGCGGGTGTTGGTTTCAATTTCCGGCATTGGGCGCACTCGTCAATGCGTATTATAATGCGTATGATCTGCTCGGCAGTCAAGGGGGCGACGTATGATCGCGTCCGTGCGCGGCGCTGACAGGCGAGCACGCGACGCTGGCCAGATCCGGCATTTCGGAGGTAGCGTTCCGAGCCGGGCAGCGCCGGTCCGGATCGGGCGTCCGATGGGGCGACTGTTGCGCGAGCGCCATCTGGCGGAGCGCGGGCGGCCCGGTGATCCTGAAGGAAGGCGGTCATGACTGGACAACTCCCCGGCTCCCCGGGCCAGGTGGCGCAACAGGCGGACGACTTCGGCTGGGACGGTCACCCGCTCGAGCCCGGCATTGCGCTGGCGCTGTCCGGCGGCGGCTTCCGCGCCATGCTGTTCCATGCCGGCGCCCTGGTGCGCCTCAACGAGCTCGGCGTCCTGTCGAAGGTCGCGCGCATCTCCAGCGTTTCCGGCGGGTCGATCGCGGCGGGGCAGCTTGCCTGCGTCTGGAATCAGCTGGGGAGGGCGAACGCGGCCGGGGTGTTTGCGCGATTCCAGGAGACCTATGTCGAGCCGCTGCTCGCCTTCTCGCGCGAGAAGATCGGCATCGGCGACATCGTGCATGGCCTGCTGCCGTGGACCTCGGCCGCCCAGCAGGTGGCGGCCACCTTCGACAGATCGTTGTTCGGCGACAAGACGTTGCAGGACCTTCCGGACACCCCGCGCTTCGTGTTCTGCGCCACCAACATGCAGACCGGCGTCCTCTTCCGGTTCTCCAAGTCCTATGCCGGCGACTACCTGATCGGCCGTCTCGTCGCGCCGACCTTGCCGCTGTCGACCGCCGTCGCCGCCTCCACGGCGTTTCCTCCGTTCTTCTCGCCGCTGTTGCTGGCGCTGCCCGAAGACAGCTTCACCGGCTGGTCAGATGATGCGGCCGGACACTTGGACGCGGCCCCGTATCGCGACCGCATCCATCTGGCCGACGGCGGCGTCTACGACAATCTCGGGCTGGAGCCAGTGGTGAAGCGCTACATGGCCATTCTGGCGAGCGACGGAGGCGCTCCGTTCGGCCGCAGCGCCGACATGGGAACGGATCCGATCCGCCAGCTGCAACGGGTCTTCGACGTCACCGGCAATCAGGTGCGCGCGCTGCGGCGGCGCGACCTCATCGCCCGATACCAGGCAGCCGCAAAGGCGGGTCTCCAGCCCGATGCGGTCGACCCCTACGCGAGGCTCGGGGCCTATTGGGGAATCGACACCGATCCGGCCAACGTCGCACCAGCGGGCGCCCTCCCGTGCGGCGCCACAACGGTCACCAAGCTCGCCAATCTGGCGAGCGGCATGAGCGACCTCGGGGACACCCCGTCGAGACAGCTCGTCAACTGGGGCTACGCCATCTGCGACCGCTGCGTCCGCGTGCACTACGGCGCGATCCTGCAGCAGTCGCCGGCGCCGAAATGGCCTTGCCCCGAGCAGCCTCTCGGTTGAAGCGGCGCGACGGCCGACCGGCAGGTCCGATCAGCCGCGAGCGCTCGCATGACGGCGGTGATGGTGCGCATGGGCCCGCCGCCCCCGCTGATGGCGGTGCCCGTCGCCGGCGTAGCGCAGGTCGAGCTCGAGGGCGCCCACCGCGACGTTGAGGCCGGTCTGGCCCTCGAGGCTCAGCGGCTGCAGGGCAAACGAATTTGCCGAACCGCCGACCAGCGCGTTGGCGTTGCCGCCGACGCCGACGGCGGCACCCGCCGTGATGCCGCCATATGTGCCGGCGAGATCGCCGGGGCCGATCACGCCGGTCGGCGCGAAAACAGCCCATGCCAGCATGGACCTTTCGGTGAAGCCGACGTCGAGACCGGCGCGACTGGCGGTGCCATCGTAGAGATACCGGCCGCCGTCATCGGACTGGAACGTGCACGCCAGATGCTGCACGGAGCCGACACCGAAGCTGGTTGTCGGGGCGCCGCGGCATTCGAGAATGCCGGTCCGGACACGCGACTGGGCAGCGGCGGCCGCCGTCGTGGCGGCCAGTGCGGTGAGCCCAAGCGCGAACGTCATGGCAAAACGGGTCATGGGATAATCCTTCGCGAGAACTGGTGACGACAATGCGTCGTGCGGTGGTGCATCGGCGCCGCTTCCCTTCCGCGAGAAATGCGACCGGATAATGGCCGCAGGGGGATACGGCAGGCGGCAGGGCGCTGGCTGCCGGACGTCGCAGCCTCGGTTTCCCCCGCCTGCAATCTTCGATAAGGCTTTGCCATGCGCCGCATCTCCCGCCGCGACTTCCTCGATGGCATTGCGCTGACGATCGCGGCCGGCCTGACGCCGGCCCGGCAGGTCGCGGCGGAGCCGGCGCGCTATCCGCCGGCGCTGACCGGGCTGCGCGGCCAGCATCCCGGATCCTTCGAGGTCATGCACGAGGTCGCACGTGGCGGCCGGCACTACGGCTTCGACGCCTTGGCGATCGAGGACACATACGATCTCGTGGTGGTCGGGGGCGGCATCAGCGGGCTTGCGGCCGCCTGGTTCTACCGGCGCGCCGCCGGTGCCGGCGCCCGCATCCTGGTCCTCGACAACCACGACGATTTCGGTGGGCACGCCAAGCGCAACGAGTTCACGGTGGGTCCGCGCAGGCTGATCGGCTACGGCGGCAGCCAATCGATCCAGTCGCCGAACACCTTGTACAGCGACGTGGCCAAAGGCCTGCTGGTCGATCTCGGCGTCGACGTCGCGCGATTCTCGACCGCATTCGACCGGACGCTCTATTCGTCCCTCGGGCTGTCGCGCGGCGTGTTCTTCGATCGCGAGACGTTCGGGCGCGATGTGCTGGTGCCCGGCGACGCCATGACGTTCTCGGCCGAGGAGACGACGCGACGGCTCGCCAATCCCCGGCCGTTCGACGAGTTCGTCGCCGCCTTTCCGATTGCTTCAGCCGGCAAGGCGCAGCTGCTCGCGCTCCATGCCGGCACCAGCGACCCGCTCGCCGGAAAATCGGTCGAGGAAAAGCTGTCGCTCCTCAAGTCCACCAGCTACCGCGACTATCTGGTGCGGATCTGCGGCTGCAGCGAGGAGGTCGCCAACTGCTTCCAGGGCCGCACCCTCGGCTTTTTCGGTCTCGGCTGCGACGCGGTCGCGGCGGCCGATGTGCGGCCGTTCGGCTATCCGGGGTTTGCCGGGCTGAAGCTGCCGGCCGATCCGCATGCGGAGTGGAGCGAGCCCTACATCTATCATTTTCCCGATGGCAATGCCTCGCTGGCGCGTCTGCTGGTGCGCGCGCTCATCCCCGGCGTCGCGCCCGGCCGCACCATGGACGACATCGTGCTCGCGCCGTTCGACTATGCGGCGCTCGATGCCCCGGGGCAAAACGTTCGCATCCGCCTGGACTCGACCTGCCTCGACGTGCGCCAGGACGGCGACGAGGTGCGCATTGGCTATGTGCGCTCCGGCGTGTCGCATCGGGTGGCCGCGCGCCACGTCGTGCTCGCCTGCTTCCACATGGTCATTCCGCACATCATGCCGGAGCTGCCGGCGGAGCAGCGCGAGGCGCTGGCGCAGAACGTCAAGACGCCGCTGGTGTACACCAACGTGGTGGTGCGCGACTGGCAGCCCTGGGTGCGGCTCAAAATCTTCGACATCTCGGCGCCGATGTCGTTCTTCAGCCAGGTGGCGCTCGATTTTCCCGTCAGCCTCGGCGGCTACAGCCATCCGCGCGATCCCGCGGAGCCGATGGTGCTGCACCTCGCCCATGTTCCCGGCGCCCCCAATGCGGGGCTGGACGCCCGCAGCCAGTTCCGCATCGGCGCACAGAAGCTGCTGGAGATGACGTTCGCGGACTTCGAGGTGCGAATCCGCGACCAGCTCGACCGCATGCTCGGCCCCGGCGGCTTTTCCAGCGCGCGCGACATCGCGGCGATCACGGTGAACCGCTGGCCGCACGGCTACGGCTACGTCGGCAACTCGCTGTTCGACGGCGACGACTACGAAAGGACCGTGGAGCGCGCCCGGCAGACCAACGGGCGGGTCGCCATCGCCAACTCGGACGCCGGCGGCGACGCCTATGCGCATCTCGCGATCGATCAGGCGGAGCGCGCCGTACGCGA
>JBEKZK010000307.1:0-5714 GCA_049509935.1 Xanthobacteraceae bacterium
CTTCGCGCTCGAATATCCGGTCTCGCGGGTCCTGTGCGATGCCCGCATCCTCAATATTTTCGAGGGCGCCGCCGAGATCCAGGCGCAGGTCATTGCGCGGCGACTGCTCGACGGCAGCAACTGAGCCTGCCGCGCAATGACAGGAATCCAATTTTCATTGCGCGGCGACTGCTCGACGGCAGCAACTGAGCTCAATGGAATCAGGAGATCGGCCATGTACATCGCGATGAACCGCTTCCGGGTCAAAAAGGGCAGCGAGCAAGATTTCGAGCAGGTCTGGCTCACCCGCGACACCCATCTCGATCAGGTCCCGGGGTTCGTCGAGTTCCACCTGCTCAAGGGCCCGGAGACCGAGGAGCAGACGCTCTATTGCTCGCACACGGTCTGGCAGAGCCGGGCGGCATTCGAGGCCTGGACGAAGTCCGAGCACTTCCGCGCCGCCCACCGCAGCGCCGGAGGCAACAAGCCGCTCTATCTCGATCATCCGCAGTTCGAGGGTTTCGAGGTCCGGCAGACGATCGGGCGCGGCGCCGCGGTGGCTTGACGTCACCGGCTCCCCCCACGCAGCGCACGGTCGAGATCGGCGAACAGATCCTCCGGATCCTCGAGCCCGACCGAGAGCCGCAGCAGATCGGGCGGGCAGGGCGAGCCGGCACCCTCGATCGAGGCGCGGTGCTCGATCAGGCTTTCGACGCCTCCGAGCGAGGTCGCGCGCTTCCACAGCTCGACGCGGGCGGCGGCCGCGATGGCGGCGGCCTCGCCGCCCTTGAGCCGGATCGACAGCATTCCGCCGAAGCCGCCGCCCATCTGCCTCGCCGCGATGGCGTGGCCGGGATGCTGCGGGAGGCCGGGATAGAGCACGCTCGCCACCTCCCGATGGTGGCCGAGCCAGGTCGCCAGCAGGGTTGCGCTTTCCGCCTGCGCCTTGACTCTGAGCTCGAGCGTGCGCATGCCGCGCAATACCAGCCAGGCCTCGAACGGGCCGAGGATGGCGCCGAGGTCGGCGCGCATCTTGACGATGCGCGACCACGCCTCGTCGGTGCGCGCCGTCGCCAATGCGCCGGCGACCACGTCGGAATGACCGTTGAGATATTTGGTCGCCGAATGCATGACGAGATCGGCGCCGAGGGCCAGCGGCCGGGTGAAGACCGGCGTCGCCACGGTCGAGTCGACCGCGAGTCGTGCACCCGCCGCGTGCGCGATATCGGCGATGGCAGCAATGTCGCTGATCTTCCACAGCGGATTGGACGGCGTCTCCAGCCACACCAGACGGGTGTCGCCCGGGCTGATCGCGCCGCGCACCGCCGCGAGGTCCGAGGTGTCCACCAGGGTGACCCGATAGCCGAAGCGCGGCGCCTCGCCGACGAGCCAGTTGCGCAGCCCCCAGTACATCACGTCGGGCGCCACGATGTGTGCGCCCGGATCGAGTGCCAGAATGGCCACGGTGGCGGCCGACATGCCGGAGCCGAGCATCAGCGCGGCTTCGGCGCCTTCCAGGGCGGCCAGCACCGCCTCGGCGTGGCGCACCGTCGCATTGTCGGGCCGGCCATAGACGAACCCGCTCCGATACTGATTGTCCGGGTCGCGCACGAACGTGGTGGCGACGTGAATGGGCGGCACGATGCCCTTGGTCGCGGGCTCGAGGCCGCCGAGCGCCTGTGCCGCCACGGTGCGCGCCCTGGGATGCCCGGAAGGTGGCCTGTCCATCGATCGTCTCCATGGCCGCGAGCCGGCGCGTTGCGATGTTCCGCGGCCCGTCCGGATCGGCATCGATCGGGAAGTGACCCGGATGTCGGGTGCCCCACGCCCCGGCGCGAACGCCGACGCCCTGCCCTTGACTGCAGGGTTTTGCCCTGTAGGTCCAGGGGCCGCGGCAAACCGGGAGGGCATCATGTCGGCTGTGCTCGCCAATTATGTGGTGCCGATCGCAATCGCCGCAGTCGCGATCGTGCTCGTGCTCGGGCTCGTCAACATGATGCGCGGCGGCTCGCCGAACCGGTCGCAGCAGCTGATGCGGCTGCGCGTCCTGCTGCAGTTCGTCGCCATCGTCATAATCATGGTGACGATCTGGGCGCTCGGGCGCTAGAAGCTACCGCCTGGACGTTGCGAGCGGCGCGGCCGACTGCGGCGGCGCGAGGAGCCAGCATGGTCGTGCTCAACCGCATCTATACGAGGACCGGCGACGACGGCACGACGGCGCTCGGCACCGGCGAGCGTCTGCCGAAATATCACCTGCGGATCGAATCGTACGGCACCGTCGACGAGGTCAACGCGACGATCGGCATGGTCCGTCTCCACACCGGCGACGACCCCAAGGTCGACGCCATGCTGGGCCGCATCCAGAACGATCTGTTCGATCTCGGCGCGGACCTCTGCTCGCCCGACCACGGCAAGGGTCCGGGGGGCGCGCGGCTGGCCATCGTGGATGCGCAGGTCGCACGGCTCGAGCGCGAGATCGACGACCTCAACCGGGACCTTGCCCCGCTGCGCTCGTTCGTGCTGCCCGGCGGTACCGCGGCGGCCGCCCATCTGCATCTCGCCCGCACCGTCTGCCGGCGCGCCGAGCGGCTCATGGTCGAGCTCGCGGCGCAGCCGGGGGAGACCGTGTCGGCCCCGGCGCTGCGGTTCGTCAACCGGCTCTCGGATTTCCTGTTCGTCGCTTCCCGCCATGTCAACGACAAGGGGGCCGGCGACGTGCTCTGGGTTCCGGGCAAGAACCGGGAGCAGTGAGCACGGAGGACGGACCACGGACAACGGAGAGCTCCGCGCACGTGTCTCCCTCCTCTGTCGTCGGTCCTCCGTCCTCTGGTCCGTTGACCCCGAACACAGCGGCCATTAGGGTGCCGGCGCTTTACGTAAGCGCATGCCCCGCCTAGAGCCGGCGGCGGATCCCATCGGGCGGTGGTTGGTTGCGTCGCCGTCGTGGACATGCGCCACCTGTGGGCGCCATTTCGAAGAGCGGAACCTCATGAAAATCATCGTCCCGGTCAAGCGGGTGGTCGACTACAACGTGAAGGTCCGCGTCAAGCCGGACGGGTCCGGGGTCGAGCTCGCCAATGTGAAGATGTCGATGAACCCGTTCGACGAGATTGCCATCGAGGAGGCGATCCGGCTCAAGGAGCAGGGCAAGGCGACCGAGATCGTGGCGGTATCGATCGGCCCGGCGCAGGCCTCCGAGACGATCCGCACGGCGCTGGCGATGGGCGCGGACCGGGGGATCCTGGTCAAGACCGACGGCCCGGTGGAGCCGCTGGCAGTGGCGAAAATCCTCAAGGCCGTGGTGGACGAGGAGAAGCCCGGTCTGGTGATACTCGGTAAGCAGGCGATCGACGACGACTGCAATCAGACCGCTCAGATGCTGGGCGCCCTGCTCGGCTGGCCGCAGGGAACGTTCGCCTCGAAGGTCACGATCGACGGCGCCGACATCCTGGTCACCCGCGAGGTCGACGGCGGGCTGCAGACCGTGCGGCTCACCGCCCCGGCGATCGTGTCGACCGATCTGCGGCTCAATGAGCCGCGCTATGCGAGCCTGCCCAACATCATGAAAGCAAAGAAGAAACCGATCGCCGATAAGACCCCGGAGGGGTACGGTGTCGACGTCAAGCCGCGCCTCGAGGTGGTGAAGACCACCGAGCCGGCAGGCCGCAAGGGCGGGGTCAAGGTGAAGACCGTCGCGGAGCTCGTCGACAAGCTCAAGAACGAAGCCGGGGTGCTGTGATGCCGACGCTGCTGCTCGCCGAGCACGACAACAAATCCCTGAAGGAGGCGACCGCCAAGGCGCTGACCGCCGCAAGGTCCCTGGGCGGTGAAGTCCATGTCCTGGTCGCCGGACAGGGCGCGCGACCGGCCGCGGAGGCGGCGAGCAAGCTCGATGGCGTCGCCAAGGTTCTCCTCGCCGAGAGTCCGTCCTACGAGCACCAGCTGGCCGAGCCGACCGCCGCCCTGATCGTGTCGCTGGCCGGCCCCTACGAGGCGATCGTGGCGCCGGCGACCACCGCCGGGAAGAACATCATGCCGCGGGTCGCGGCGCTGCTCGACGTGATGCAGATCTCCGAGATCATGAAGGTCCTGGCGCCCGACACGTTCGAACGGCCGATCTACGCCGGCAACGCCATCCAGACCGTGCGCTCGACCGATCCCAAGAGGGTCATCACGGTGCGCACCGCGGCCTTCCAGGCGACCGGTGCCGGTGGGCCGGCGCCGATCGAGACGGTGACGCCGGCGGCCGACCCGGCGATTTCCAGCTTCGTCGGGGAGGAGCTGTCCAAAACCGACCGGCCGGAGCTGACTGCCGCAAAAATCATCATCTCGGGCGGCCGGGCGATGCAGAGCCGGGAGAACTTCACCAAATATATCGAGCCCGTCGCCGACAAGCTCGGCGCCGCGGTCGGCGCGTCGCGCGCGGCGGTCGATGCCGGATATGCGCCGAATGACTGGCAGGTCGGCCAGACCGGCAAGGTGGTGGCCCCGGAGCTCTACATCGCGGTGGGCATTTCGGGTGCGATCCAGCACCTCGCCGGCATGAAGGACTCCAAGGTCATCGTTGCGATCAACAAGGATGAAGAAGCGCCGATCTTCCAGGTCGCCGATTACGGTCTCGTTGCCGATCTGTTCCAGGCGCTGCCGGAGCTTGCTGACGCCCTCGGCAAGCTGCAGAAGTGATCCGCGGGGCACGGATGGCGCCGGCTCGCGGAACGTCGTAGATACCTAGTGCGGCGGATTTGAAGTTCCTATCAGATGTGCGGCGCGCTCGTCATAGGAACTTCAAATCCTAAAAGCCGCACTGGAATCATAGACTTGCTAGTGCACCTCTGGATTCCGAAGTTCGCACCGGAGGATGTCGCCAAGTGATGCGAACTTCGGAATCGGTGCACTAGCCCAGCCCGCGCGCCGGCGGGCTCCGTTCACGGAGGCCGGCTCGTCGGGGCCGGGCACGCGGCGATCGAGTCACTGATTGGACCCATGTCATGACCTTCACTATCGGCAAAGTCGGCGTGATCGGTGCCGGCCAGATGGGCAACGGCATCGCTCACGTGAGCGCACTGGCCGGCTTTTCGGTCCTGCTCAACGACATCTCGCCCGACCGCATCAAGGCGGGGCTCGCCACCATCAACGGCAACATGGCGCGACAGGCGAGCAAGAATCTCATCAGCGAGGACGACCGCAGGCAGGCGATCGCCCGCATCCAGCCGGCCGAAACGCTGGACCTGCTCGCCGATTGCGACCTGGTGATCGAGAGCGCCGCCGAGAACGAGGAGCTCAAGACCCGGATCTTCGCCGCGCTCTGTCCGCTGCTCAAGCCCGACGCCATCGTCGGCAGCAACACCTCGTCGATCTCGATCACCCGGCTCGCCTCGTCGACCGATCGGCCGGAGCGGTTCATCGGCATCCATTTCATGAATCCGGTGCCGCTCATGGAGCTCGTCGAGCTGATCCGCGGGATCGCGACGGCCGACACCACCTTCGAGTCGACGAAGGCCTACGTCGCCAAGCTCGGCAAGACCATCGCGGTCGCCGAGGACTTCCCCGCTTTCATCGTCAACCGCATCCTGCTGCCGATGATCAATGAGGCGATCTACACGCTGTACGAGGGCGTCGGCAACGTCGAGGCGATCGACACCGCGATGCGGCTGGGCGCCAACCATCCGATGGGTCCGCTCCAGCTCGCCGATTTCATCGGGCTCGATACCTGCCTGTCGGTCATGCAGGTGCTC
>JBEKZK010000308.1:0-5699 GCA_049509935.1 Xanthobacteraceae bacterium
CCTTGAGCCGCTCGGGTGACTGCCCACAATATCCGGTCGACCAGCCGCCGCGATTGATCTCGCGCAGAATGTCCTCGGCCGACACCGCCCCGTTCTCGACCTTGATGTTCTTGAACATCTGGTCGGCGAAGCCGAGCTTGCGGGCCAACATGTACATCACGTCGTAGTCGTTCTTCGATTCGAAGACCGGCTTGACGATCTGCTCGCCCCACTGGAGCGAGCGGTTGGAGGCGGTGCGCGAGCCGTCCATCTCGAAGCTGGTGCAGGCCGGCAGCAGGTAGGTGCCGTTCCGGCGTTCCGACAGGACCGACCAGGTGGTGGGATACGGATCGCACACCACGAGCAGATCGAGCGTCTCGATTCCCTTGGCCGCCATTGGCATCCTGGTGATCGTGTTGGCGCCGTGCCCCATGACGAACATGGCCTTCAGGGTGTCGGGCTGGCTCACCTGGTCCTTCGGCAGCAGCGTGGCATCGAACCAGCGCGTGCTGGGAATTCCCGACGTTTCCATGAATGGCTTGCTTACGAAGCGTGAGAGCATCCATTCGTAGTCGACCTCCCACACCCGGCACCAGTGCCGCCACGCCTCTTCGGTCAGGCCGTAGTACAGCGGCAGGCTCGTCACATCCAGCCCGAGATCGGTGGCGCCCTGGACGTTGGTGTGACCGCGGAAAATGTTGGCGCCGGCGCCGGCGTGACCGACATTGCCGGTGGCGAGCAGCAGGATGCAGCTGGCGCGCACGTTCGCCGTCCCGACCGTGAACTGGGTCTGGCCCATGGCCCAGATCAGCGTCGACGGACGCTCCTTGGCAAAAACCTCGGCGACATGCCTGACCTGCGCCTCCGGCAGGCCGGTGACGCGCTCGACCTCGTCCGGTGTCCAGTTGTCGATTTCCCTGCGGACCTCGTCGAACCCGTAGACACGCTGACGAATGAACTCCTTGTCCTCCCAGCCGTTCTTGAAGATGTGCCACAGCATCCCGTAGATGGTCGGAATGTGGGTTCCCGGCCGGACGCGAACATATTCGGTCGCGTGCGCCGCCGTGCGCGTCATCCGCGGATCGATGACGATCATGGTGGCGCGGTTGAGCTCCTTGCCCTCCAGGATGTGCTGCAACGACACCGGATGCGCCTCGGCGGGATTGCCGCCCATGACCATGATGGTCTTCGTGTTGCGGATGTCGTTGTAGCTGTTGGTCATCGCGCCATAGCCCCAGGTATTGGCCACGCCCGCGACGGTGGTCGAGTGACAGATCCGCGCCTGGTGATCGGAATTGTTCGTTCCCCAGAACGCCGCCAGCTTGCGGTTGAGATAGGCGGCCTCGTTGGTGAACTTGGCCGAGCCGAGCCAGTACACCGATTCCGGTCCCGAGGTCCGGCGAATCTCCAGCAACCTGTCGCCGATCTCATCGATCGCCTGGTCCCAGGCCATCCGGTTCCATTGGCCGTTCACGAGCTTCAACGGATAGCGCAAGCGACGCTCGCTCAGCACATCGTCGCGCACCGCGGCGCCCTTGCAGCAGTGCGAGCCGCGATTGATCGGGCTGTCGTAGTCCGGCTCCTGGCCGATCCACACGCCGTTCGCCACCTCGGCGATCACGGAGCAGCCGACCGAGCAATGGGTGCAGAGGTTCTTGCGGACGGCAAGCTCTGCGCCTGCGGCGGGCGGGGGGCCGGCGTCGGCCTTGCGCAGGCTCCCGAGCGGCAATGCGCCGAGGGTTGCGAGGCCTCCCGCCACCAGACCGGAGCGGCGCAGGAAGCTGCGACGGTCGAGGCCCGATGGGTCCCGCGCAGCGGATTGGGGTGGCAGGGCGGATGCGAGCGCGCCCCGGCGGACGTGATGGTCCGTTCGCTTGATCAGCACAGGCGCCCCCTCACTTGGCCGGATAGCGATTGACGCGGTAGAAGCTCTGCACCTCCGGAGAATTTGCCTGATACCGGGGCTTCCGCCGGTCCTGGTAGTCCGGCGGGAGGGCGCGCGCTTCGCGGCTGGGCGCGCCGGCAGCCGCGATCACGCCCCCGCCGAGGGTGCCGAGGAACTCGCGACGAGCGAGCGTCGGCTTGCGTGGCTTCTTCATTGCATCACCTCCTTGGAGACACTGGCGCGCGGCTCAGCACGGCAGCGCGAAGGCCTCCGTTTCAATGTCGATGAACGCGCGGCCGAGCGTGCCGACGTGGCGGTAGAAGTCGGCCGTTTCGGCCCGCTCCAGGTCGGCGAAGAACCGCCCGATCCAGGGCGAAAGGTGCCTTTCGAACAATTCGCGATCGGCGCGCGGCGAGGCCGGAAAGCGCCCGCTCACCAATCCGGCCATGACCTCGCAGAGAACCGCGGCGTGATCCTCCGGCTCCGTCTGCTCCGCCGCCCGCTCGATCCCGAGCCGGGCGAGATCCGCGCGCAGGCGCGCCAACGGCCGCTCGTGGAGGAACCCGGTGAGATAATACGACCCATAGGGCAGCAGCTCCCCACGCCCGACACCGATGAAAAGATCGAAGTATTCGCGCTCGACCTGCGCCACGCAGGCATGGCCTGCGGCTCGAGCGACCGCCGCGTGAGCACGCCCCAGCAAAGTGGCATCACCGGGCAAATCGGCAAGCTGCTTCAGCAAGACCTGATCGGGGGCGCGCGCCAGAACCGTGGCGAGCAGCGCGTATTCCAACGCGCGCGCCAGTTCGACCTCATCGTCGTCGCCGGTCGTATCGCGCATCCGAACAGACTCGCTCACCCGTTTACCCTGCTCAGCCTCGCACGCTCGCCAATGTTCGTCCAAATGCCGTTTGCCGTTAAGGCACTTTGCTGGCAACCCGATTACCTTGGTAGGGCTCCGCCGTGCCGTCGGCGGTCAACTGTTTGTGAGGTCACGGGCTTGCCCGGCCGCGATTGCGCCGAACCGGTTTCGCGGCCTGCGTGCGTCAGGCGATCGTGCCTGAACGGCTCCAACTCCTCAGCCGCGGCAGGCCTGACAAGCGATTCACGATCTTCCTGATCCCCTGCGGGCGGTGCCCGCCCCATGTGGCCGGGTCCAAAGGCGCCTTGACCGGACGCTGCGTCCACCGGAGCCGGATCGGGTGTCGGTTGGTCAGGGCATGGCCCCACCATCCGAGCGGCCAGCCGGCACAGTTCCTCGGTCATGTCGAGCGATCCGAAACCCGCCATCGCGCCCGGCGTATTGAAATCCCAGTCGTAGTCCGCGAGCCCCACGAAGTCGCGGATCCTGGGGTCGGCCGCCCAGGCGCGGCGGAGCGCGGCACGCGCCAGCTCGGGCGGCACGCCGTTGGCGAGGAAGCCCCGGATGTCGGTATCCGCGGCGATCGCCTCGATCGGCGGCAGCGACTCCAGGACGGACCGAGCCGCCGCGGACACCATGCTCGGCAGCATGCGACCATCCGAGCCCGGCGGCTCGGCGCCCGCAAGGTGCTCGTGCCCGGCCACTCCCTCCGGAGCCGCGGGGGACGACGGATCGGAAGACGTGGTTTGCGCCTGCTCGGTCGCCGCGGCCTGCTTGCGGCGCGACCAGCGCGTCAGGAAGTCTTTCGGATCGCTCATGCGCTCCGGTCCTTTCGCTCGGCGTGGCGTATCGGCGCGTCACGGCCGCCGCCGTCACGCTGTCGTTTGTAGACCGGTTGCCGGACATGGTGCTCGGCAACGAACGCCTCGACGATCTGACGAACCATCGCCGGCATCGGCACCGCATCGACGATATCGTCTCCGGCCTGTGTGAAGGATTCGCCCTCGGCCGGATCGGCCGTCACGGCGAACAGGCTGAGGGGCGGCTCGGCCCCGGTCCGCCGCAACGCGACCCACACCGACGGCGTCCCGGTGGCGAGATTGCCGAGGTAGTGCTCCGCCTCGGTCCGATAGAGCTCGATGTCGGCCGCGCCGACGTAGAACATCGTCGCATCCATTGTGCCGGCAAGCTCCGTCCACGGAACCGCGTCCGGTATGCCGCCGAGCACGGCGACCGAACGCCACACGACATCGAGCCAAGGCGATGTCGCCTTGCGGCGCTCCACGACGACGCCGACCGGAATGCGCGAGTGTGGCTGCACCGCGCTCAACCCACCGCCTCCGGACGGCGGACCGGCAGGCCGGTCAGCAGGTTTTGCGGCTTCATGCGCAACACATTGTCCGGCGACATCGCCAGGATGAGATAGACCGGCCCGTCGCTGGCCGTCCCGGCGGCATCCGTCGCGTCCACAAACGACAGCCGGTAGAGTCCGACGACGCTCGATCGGCCCTTTTCATCGAGTGAGGAACCGTTCCACAACGCATTGCCGATTCGCGTAGCCTCGGCGTCGAGCCCGACGTACCAGGTGAAGGTGACATCGCGCATTTCGCTGAGGACCTCGATCTCCACCTCGATGCGCAGCATGTGCCGCAGCCAGCGCGACATCGCTTCGCCCAGGGCCGCAAGTCCGCGGCGCCCTGCGGTGAGATCGATCGCCATGTCGAAACGGTCGCTGCGCTCCCAATAGACGCCGGCGTTGCCATCGCCCAGCACGTCGATCTCGGCGCCGGCGGGAATTCCGAGCAGGGATGCCAGCGGCGACGGCGGCACCGAGACGGCGTCGGCAATCGTCTCGGCATCCGCGGCGATCAGCGAACCTTCGTGGAGCGTCACCCGTTGCGGGCGAAAGAACAGCTCGGAGGCGCGCACAACCAGGGGGTCCTCGCAATTGTCGAGCACATTGCGCAGGATGACGTGGACGAGCTGGTCGACAAAGAGCGGAGGCGTCGCGCCGACGCCATGGCGGATCAGGTCGAGATACGCCGCCTCCAGCGTCCCGTTGCGCAGGAGGCGATCCCTGAACGCAATCATGACGTCCCAGTTCTGCCGCGCGTCGGCGTCCGCGATCACGGCGACGTCCGCGGCGGCGACAGGCCGGCGCGGCTGCGCGAGAAGCCCCGCATGGAGCTGTCGTTCCGCCCCGCATGCCCCGGGAGGCGGGATGAGCTCGGGCCTCGCCAGATAGGCCTTGAGCCATTCGTCGGTGACCAGAAGACCGCCGTCGGCATCGCGATCGGTCAAGTGGTGGCCGCAGGAGAGCCAGAAATCCTTCATCCGGGTCCTCCGCATGCCGGATCGAGCCACGACGGCGCCGCCAGCTGCGGCCGCAGCGGGCGTCGCTCGACCGGACGACCGGACCGCGTCACCAGCAGATCGCCGTCGTCGCCGATGGCGTAGCGGATATCTTCGTCCCGGCGCTCCAGCCGGGAGGCGTATTCGCTCGCGATCGGGCCGAAACCGGCGTCCCGCCAATGATTGGTCACCCGCATGAGATGCCGGGCAAAGCCTTCGACCAGGCGATCGGCGCCGGCATCCGCAAACCCTTCGTCTTCCAGCGCGGTGGCGGGCGGTCGCAAACCCGCCCCGTCCGTCGTCGACACCGTGCGGATCATCGCGCCGAACACCAGCCACGGCGGCGCATCCGCGTCGTCGATGCCGCCGGGCTGCGCCAGTCGTCCGCCGCCGACCAGCCGGCCGTCGACACGAATGGCATCGGGCCACGCGACGGTGATCGACTTCCCCGGCGGCGCCAACGCCGCAAGCGCATCGGACAGCGCCACCATTCCGGCATAGAGCGCACGCCACGCCGACGCGAGCGCATCGTCGGGCTCCAGCACCACGGCGAGCTCGGCGCGATCGAAGCGCCCGACAGAGACCAGCGCGCCTCCACCGAGCGCCGCGGCGCGGGTGCGC
>JBEKZK010000309.1:0-5672 GCA_049509935.1 Xanthobacteraceae bacterium
TAGGAACTTCAAATCCTAAAAGCCGCACTAGAATCATAGACTTGCTAGTGCACCTCTGGATTCCGAAGTTCGCACCAGAGGATGTCGCCAAGTGATGCGAACTTCGGAATCGGTGCACTAGGCGCTGCCGCCGTCCCTCGCGAGGCTGGCGGGCGCCGCGGCGGGGGCGACCCGCATGCGGACCTGGGCCACGATGTACTTGAGATATTCGGACACCAGCAGCCTTGCGGTCGGCGCGCTCGACCACCACGGACCGGCGCGCAGCTTGTCGGTCACCACCGGGAACGGGATGAGCTCGACGTCGGGAAGCTGCCGGGCGAGCTCGGCCATGGTGCGCGGCATGTGATAGCTCGACGTCACCACGATCAACGACCTGAAGCCCCGGTCCTTGACCCAGCGCTTGGTCTCGACCGCGTTGCCCACCGTGTTGATGGCCGAATGGTCGAGGTCGACGCAGCAGGTGACCAGCCGCTCATAGTCCGGCACCAGATGGGCGATTTCGCTCGACGTGGTGGCCGGATGCACGCCGCTGATGAGCAGCCGCTTGCCGCGTCCCGACGCCAGGAGGTCGATGGCGTCGGCGATGCGCGAGGCGCCCCCGGTCAGAACCACGATGCCGTCGGCATCGCGGTCGAGCACCACCTCCGCGGTCGGCACGCATCCGACAAACCAGACGAAGCCGCCGGCGAAAGCTGCCAGCGCCATCAGGATCGCCACAGCGGCGGCACGCGCCAGCCGGCGTCGCCGACGCGGCGCCGCAACGGCACTCGCCGTAGTCGGGGTGGTTCGCGATTCCACGATCGCCATCCGCCGCATTCCCAATGGGTTTCCGCGACGCCCGGCCTGCCGACCTGGCTGGCGCCGAAGCATGGACCGAATATCAGCGCTCCGCTTCGACAAACGCAATGCGGAGTGTCGGAATCGGACCGCCTCCCCGGCATCATAGCGCAAGTTTCGGCCGGCGAGCGGCGTATCGCCTACTCCATCGCTCGCAACGTCCGGTAGACGGTCAGTCGCGAGGTGGCCGCCGTCACCCCGCCGATGACGACGATGAGCGCGGCGATCGCCACGTAGCCGGAAACGCCGATCGCGAAGCTGCCGAACAAGGCCGCGACCTGCTCCTGTCCGGCGGTTGCCGTAAACCAGTCGCCGATCAGACCGGCGATGGCGAACAGCGTCATCGCGGCGACCCCGCCGATCGCGCCGCCCTTGAGCCCGAGGAGGAGAAAGTGGCGCTGGAATTCTCCGGCAATGAAGCCATCCTTGGCGCCGACGAAATGCAGAACCTCGATGATCGGACGGTTGGTCGACATGGCACCGCGGGTTGCGAACGTCACGGTGAGCATGGTCGCCGCCAGCATCAGCACCAGGATGCCGATACCGATGCCGACCGCCGAGCCCGACATCGCGCGCATGCGATCGATCCAACCCCGATGGTCATCGAGGCTGGCGCCGGCCACGCGGTCGGTCAGCGTCTTGCGGAGGGCGCCGAGGTCGGGAGCACTGTCGGCATCGATGCGCACCACGATCAGCCGCGGCACCGGAAGATCCTCGAGCGCGAGGCCGGAGCCGAGCCACGGCTCGAGCAGGCGCGCCGATTCGTCGCGCGTGTAGGGCCGCACGCTGGCGATGCCGCGAGCCGCACTGGCGATATCAACCGCTTTCTTGATCTCGGCCTCGATGTCGCGTCCCTCCACGGGGCGGATCTGGATCGTCACCTCGCGCGCGACGGCGGCCTGCCACTCTCCGGCGGCGGCACGCACCAGCACGACTGCCCCGAGGGTGAGCGCGGCGAGGAACGTCATGATGGCGATCACCGCGATGAGGGCACGGCCGGCGATCGAATCCGCCGGCACGATCGAGGTCTCGCCCGACGGCATGGCGACGCCCGCCCGTTCGCGGGGCGGCGCCTCGTCCACCATCCTGCCCAGCTCCGCCATGCGGCGCGCATCATTCATAGACATGCAGTCGCCCTTCGTGCAGCACCAGACGCCGCGCGTCGTAGAGATCCATCAGCCCGATGTCGTGGGTGGCGATCACCACCGCAGTCCCGGACTTGTTGAGCTCGACGAACAGGCGAAGCAGCCGGTGGGCGAGAACCGGATCGACGTTTCCGGTAGGCTCGTCGGCGAGCAGCAGCTGGGGCCGCGCGATCACGGCGCGGGCGATGGCGGCGCGCTGCTTCTCGCCGCCGGACAGCACCGGCGGCAGGGCGAGCATGCGCTCGCCCAGGCCCACCCAGTTGAGCAGCTCGACGACCTCGTTGCGGTAGCTCCGCTCGTCCTTGCCGAGCACACGGAACGGCAGAGCCACGTTCTCGTAGGTCGTCATGTGGTCGAGCAGGCGAAAATCCTGAAACACGATACCGACCCGCCGCCGCAAGGTCGAGAGTGCATCCTGCGACAGCGTCGCGACGTCGTGGCCGAACAGCGTGATCAGACCGCGAGTCGGCTTCAATGACAGGTAGAGCAGGCGCAGCAGCGAGGTCTTGCCGGCGCCGGATGGTCCGGTGAGGAACTGAAATGAATGCGATTCGACCCGGAACGACAGGTCGCGGAGGACCTCGGGACCCAGGCCGTATCGCAAGCCCACATTCTCGAATCGGACCACTCGGCTCTCCGAATCGGCGGCTCTGACCCTATGGCGCCCGTTGCGCTAAGGTCCCATTAACGAAGTCGATCCCATCCTGACGGTGCTCGCAGGCAATATCGTGGTTTTTATGGTTTCCGATCCGTTAACGGTCGCAATGCTAATGTGGTGGCGGCGCCGGGCGGTTTTGAGTCGGCGCCGGCTGAAATGCGCGGACGCGCGGCGTCGACCAACCAGACCGCGTCCGGTAGCCTCGGGATGCCGACACAATGAGCCACGATCGAGCGCCGACCACTCCGCACTCCGGTGCCGGTCGGCCTCCCGCGAGTTGAGCGAGCGATGTTGATCATCTGCCCGTCCTGTTCGACCTCCTACCGCGTCGAACCCTCGAGCCTCGGCGCGGGCGGGCGCCAGGTCCGCTGTGCCCGCTGCCGGACCACCTGGCTGGCGACCGCCGAAAGCTCGCTCGCGACCGCCGATGCCGGGCCGGATCGTGAAGGTCCCGGCGATGGGGTTTCCGGCGATGCCGGTCAGGACGCCGCAGCGGGCTGGGAAAATGCCGGCGAGCCCGCGATGAGCGAATGGACCGCCGCAGAGGCCGCCGGCGAGCCGCCGGCCTCGAGCGACATCGCAGACCCGGACGCCGTGGCGGACTCCCCCTCGCTGGTCCCGGAGCAGGATGGCGACCGGGTTGCCGATGCGGCCGCGACGATCGATCCCCTCCGCGAGGACATCGAAACCATCGCGTCGCGTCGGGCCGGCCCCGCGCCGAAGGCGGGCAAGCGCTGGAAGCCGAAGCTGGCCCGGCCCCGCCTGCCGGTGGTGATCGTGACGCTGGTGATCGTGCTCGGCGCATTGCTTCAGTGGCGCAGCACGGTGGTGAGGGTCTTTCCGCAGACCGGCTCGCTGTTCGGCGCGATCGGCCTTCCGGTCAACCTGCGCGGCATGACTTTCGAGAGCCTCAAGACCTCGCAGGAGCTTCAGGACGGCGTGCCGGTGCTCGTGGTCGAGGGGACGATCGTCAACAAGACCAGGAGCGCCCTGGAGGTGCCCCGACTGAGATTCGCCCTGCGCAACCGGATGGGTCAGGAAATCTACGCCTGGACGGCCTCGCCGCCGCGGTCCGACCTGGCGCCCGAGGAATATGTGGCATTCCGCTCGCGGCTGGCGTCTCCGCCGATGGACGGCCGTGACGTCGTCGTCCGGTTCTTCACCCGGCGCGACATCGCGTCCGGCCTGCAGTGAGACGGCGATGACTGTCCCCACGATCCGGGTTATGGTCGATGCGGATACGATCGCGGCGCGAAACCGCGAGCTTGCGCAGCAGATCAAATCCGCAAGTCCCGAGCGCCTGCTGGTCGTCGCGGTGCTCAAGGGCAGTTTCATGTTCGCCGCCGATCTCATCCGGACGCTGCACGGCGTGGGGCTCGCTCCCGAGGTCGAGTTCATCTCGCTGTCGAGCTACCGCGCCGGCACGGTGTCGTCGGGCGCCGTCACGGTCCTGCGCGATGTCGAGAGCGACGTGCGCGGACGCGACGTGCTCCTGATCGACGATATCCTCGAATCCGGACGCACGCTCGCCTATGCGAAGGATCTGCTGGCGGCCCGCGGCGCCCGCCGGGTGCTGGTCTGCGTGCTGCTGGAAAAACCCGGCAAGCGTACGGTCTCGCTCGATGCCGACTTCGTCGGCTTCGTCTGTCCGGACGTCTTCGTGGTCGGCTACGGCATGGATGTCGGCCACGCGTTTCGCCAATTGCCATTCATCGGCGTCGTGCAGCACGACGATCCGCCGGCTTCCTGAGGGGCCCTGCGATGTCTCGCGTCCTCATCGCCGAAGACGAAGACTCGCTGCGCAGCCTGGTGCAGCGCGCCTTGCTGCTCGACGGTCACGACGTCCAGGTCGCCCAGGACGGCGCCGAGGCGCTCGACATCCTGGGCCGCGAGCAAGGCCGCTTCGATCTGCTGCTCGCCGATATCAAGATGCCGATCATGGACGGCATCGCGCTGGCGCTCGCGGCGGCCCGTGACTTTCCGAACCTGACCATCCTGCTGATGACCGGCTATGCGGACCAGCGCGAGCGCGCCCACGGCCTCGACGCTCTGGTACACGACGTGATCACCAAGCCGTTCACGCTCGTGCAGATTCGTCAGGCGGTCGCCGACGCGCTGGCGGCGCGCGGTCGCCCGGCACGCTGACGCGCCTGCAGGTCACACCGCCGGCCGCGGCGGCCAGACCGGCGGGTCGTGGTCGAGCGGTACCGGAGGCCGAGCCCAATGGCACGGCGTCTCCGACAGGCTGACCACCGGTGCGAGATGGCGGATCCGTCCGGCTGGCGACGCAGTCTCGGCCGACAGCCGTGCGATCTCGTCGGCGCCGAGCTCCGACGGCACGTCCGCGAGCGCGGCCTGATCGATGAGCCCGCGCTCGACGATCCAGCGGCCGGTGCGGGCGAGTGCGACGCGAACCAGCCAGCTCCCGCCGATCGTAGCACGCCGCGCCAGCGCCACCATGGCGCCACAGGCCATCAGATAGCCGCTGACGTAGTCGATCGCCGACACCGGCAGCAGCCTGGGTCGGGTGCCGTCTGCCGGCACGTGTGCCATGCCGCTCACGGTCTGCACGATCGTATCGAAGCCGCGCCGCTCCCGCCACGGACCGGTCGGACCCCAGGCGCTCAGCGTCACGCAGACGATGCCGGGCCGCAGCGCTGCAAGCGCCTCCGGCGAAAGGCCGCGACGCGCCAGCGCGCCGGGCCGGTAGGACTGGGAAAAGACGTCGGCCTCGCGAACCAGGCCGAGCAGCCTCCCAAGTCCGTCGGCGCCGCGCAGGTCGAGCCGTGTCGCCAGCTTGCCGATTCCGGTATCGAGCTCGACCGGGCCGGAATCCGGCAGATGTGCGGCCGTGACCTTGAGCACGTCGGCGCCATGCTCGGCGAGCGTGCGGGCGCAGGTGGGCCCGGCCAGGACCCGGGTCAGATCCAGCACCCGGATGCCGGCGAGCGGCCGGGCTCCAGGCGGCAGCGGCTCGGGCTTTGCATCCCCGATCCGGATGATCTCGAGCAGCGGCTGCCCGCCGACTGCCG
>JBEKZK010000031.1:0-14470 GCA_049509935.1 Xanthobacteraceae bacterium
ATGACCGGGTCGATTCGTCCGACGATCAGTCCGGTGACGAGCTCATTGAGCCGGTGCAGCTGCCCAACCGCGAGCTCGAAGCGGTCGCTCCAGACCGGCCGCGCGTACTGCGTCAGGTCAAGCAGGCGTACGCTGATCTGATATTCCTTGCCGTTACCGGATATCGCCCCGTCGACAACAAAATCCAGGTCCTTGTGGCGCAGCAGCGCTTCGCTCACCGAACTGGGCGAAGGCTTGCGGATCAGGGACACCGGCGCTATCACGTCGAACCAGCGAAATCGGGCCAGCGCGGCGGCGATTTCCTGGCTGAGCGAAAACCCCAGATTTTCCTCGTTCTTCGAGCGGCTGCCGATAAAGGGCAGCACGCCGACACGGAGTCGATAGCGGCCGCGTGCCACCGGCTGAGGCCGCAACGGTTCGGTAACGGATGGAACGATAGCACGCCCGCCTCTGTCGCGGTCCGGCCGTACCTTGATCGCCTCGAACAGCGAGTGAGTTTCCGGAGACGGCTCGACGTCGAGCATGCTCTTCAGCGCCTCCCGGCACCTAGCGTACTCGCGCAGCGCCTGGGCACGCTCGCCCATGTCGGCAAGGGCGCGCATCAGCGCGCGCGTCGCCCCTTCGTGGGTCGGATCGAAAGCGATCAATCTGCGGGCAACGTCGGCAAGAAGCTTTCCGTCCCCGCCGCGCCGCGTCAGCTCAAGGAGCTCGGTTTCGAGCAAAGCCCGGAGCTGATCGCCGAATCGGCTCCGCTCGCCGAACAGCCAGTGGTCGAACGAAGCGCTGGACCCTGCCAATTCCTCGAGGAGCTCGCCTCCGCAAAGCGAGGCCAGGTCGCTGCGCAGGGCGGTCGGTTGCGATTGATCCTGGACCAGCAAGGCGACGGCATCGATCCAGCACAGATCGATGTTGAGCTGCACCGTGTCCCGGTCCGCCGAGACCAACTCTTGTCCCAGATGTCCGAAAGCTGCCGAAAGCTCGCGGAGCGCCTGTCGGAAGCTGGTCCGCGCTTGGGCGTCCGGGACGCGGTCCCAAAGCATGGACGCCAGGCGAGCGCGGGGCACGCGCTCGCCTGAGGAAAGGCAAAGGCACCCCAACAGTGCACGGGCCTTTTTTCCGCGTGGCAGGACATTGTCGCCGAGATAGCTCGTGGCGCGCATCGATCCGAGCAAATGGATGCGTACGATGGGACGACCCATCGACCGTTTGACCTGATGATCGGAACGGACGTCCGAGGGCAGTTGTACGACTGCTCTGTCAAGCCCCAGAAGCATTACCGTCTTGTTCATTACCCCTATTCCAGTTCGACAACGCCAGCTTGGGCGCTGCAGACCACGTGACGCAGCGGGCTCGGCGCACCGAGTTCGAGGATCTCTGGCCGCCCCGACTGCAACCTTTACGGAAGAGTACCGAATAAGTTCGTGATGCTGAAGGCGTATTTAGCGAATTATTTGACATTTATTTCACGATCCGGGCTCGCGGTTTGTACAACCTTTAGGGGTCGAATATCGCGAAATTTTCACAGCAGTCCGACGCGGCTTTGACGCTGGGCCTTCCGGCGACTGCCTACCATGGCTGATCGGCGCTACCGCTGCGCGACAACTCGCTGGAGATGGAAAATGCAGATGCACCACCCGAAAGACGTGAAAGTTTCCGGAACTGCCATTCGCACCGCTCCCGCGAGTATCGCGGATAGCGGCCAGGTCCGGCTCGGCATGTAC
This sequence comes from Xanthobacteraceae bacterium, assembly GCA_049509935.1. Classification (GTDB taxonomy): domain Bacteria; phylum Pseudomonadota; class Alphaproteobacteria; order Rhizobiales; family Xanthobacteraceae; genus AP-16. The sequence continues at coordinate 1,722 of JBEKZK010000031.1, forward strand.
GCTCCGAGCCTGCCCCCGGTTCGCACGGTTCCCGCGAGCGTTGCGGACGCCGGCGAGGTCCGGCTCGGCATGTACGCTCCAAGCCTGCCCCCGGTTCGCACAATTCCGGCGAGCGTTGCGGACGCCGGCGAGGTCCGGCTCGGCATGTACGCTCCAAGCCTGCCCCCGGTTCGCACAATTCCGGCAAGCGTTGCGGACGCCGGCGAGGTCCGGCTCGGCATGCACGCTCCAAGCCTGCCCCCGGTTCGCACAATTCCGGCGAGCGTTGCCGACGCCGGCGAGGTCCGGCTCGGCATGTATGCTCCAAGCCTGCCCCCGGTTCGCACAATTCCGGCGAGCGTTGCGGACGCCGGCGAGGTCCGGCTCGGCATGTATGCGCCAGGCCTGCCCCCGGTTCGCACAATTCCGGCGAGCGTTGCCGACACCGGCCAGGTCCGGCTCGGCATGTACGCTCCGTTGATTTGACAGCTGGCCTCAGGTGCTGGCCAGGGGAGGATGCGCGCCTGCCCTGGCCACCTTGAATTCCTACCGCGATTGATGCTGAGTGTTCACGGGTAACCGGACAGAGCGAATGCAGGATGCAGTAGGTAGCAAGGACCAGTTCGGGCACGATGCGCCACTGGTCAAATTCTTCAGGCTCGTACCACAGTGCAGAGTTCCGCAACGTGCAGACTCTGCCGCGGCTGGTACAATGCCGACCCGCGCGTTTCGCTATTGCGAAGCGATGAGGTCGGCTTCTGCATTCGGCTGGTACATATTTCCACCGATCGGCTTCAGCTTGATGTGGGATGGCGGAACCGATGTCATTTGGACATATCCGGGTGCCGATGGGTGGTATCCCCTGAAGGCGGCACAATTTCCCGGCTTTGCCGATCATTTCAATTCGATTGCGCCTGCCGAGTTCAAGGGCTTTTCTCCGCCGTTTCTGGCGGCCGCAAAGGAGCCGGGCCTCGTGCAGATTTGGAGCGGTCTGTTCGCCCGTACCGCGCCGGATTGGAGCCTCTTGATCAGGCCGCCTGCCAACCTGGCCAGGAACCTGGGGTGCGAGCACTATGAGGGCATTATCGAGACCGATCGCTGGTTCGGGCCCCTGCTCACGAACATCAGGTTGACCCGCACCAACGTGCCAGTCGACTTCGACCCGGACTTCCCATTTCTTCAGGCGCAGCCCGTTCATCGCAGCGTCTACGGCGCGTTGCTCGACGATTTCGAGATCGCGCCGGAACTCGAAAATCTCGGGCCGGAGGAATGGGAGGCGTTTCGCTCGACGGTCGTGGCCCCGAACGTCGACGCCAACCGCAGGCTTGGCACATATGCGGCGACGACACGGCGTCGCCGCAAGCGAAAAAATCCGGTGGACTGAATCCCCGTTGATTGTTTCGCGCGAGACTATCGCTGTTGCGGTTGGCTGGGTTTTGGATTACAAGCCTTGATTGTTCGCAACGAAGGCCGGGACATTGACGTACCAGCGGCTTCCGGAGTTCCCCGCCGGGTTCACGCGGTCGCCGCCTGATGGATCCACGACCCATCCAGCCAGCCCGAAAGACCCGGTCGCGTCGGCTCAGGCTAGGCACCGTCTCGGCTGGGTCGCCCTGTGGATGACCGGCACCCTGCTGTCCTTCTCGGTGGCGGCGTTGTCGGTCCGCGCCCTGTCGAAGGTGCTGACGGTCTTCGAGATCATGTCGCTCCGCAGCGGCGGCGGCTTGATCATCCTGCTCGGGCTGATCGTCGTTCGGCCGGGGCTGGTGCATACGCTGGTGCTGCGCCAGATGGGCCTGCACGCGTTTCGCAACAGCGTCCAGTTCGTCGGTCAGATCGCCTGGATCAAGGCGGTCACGATGATCCCGCTGGCGATGGTGTTCGCGCTCGAGTTCACGATGCCGGCCTGGGTGGCGCTGCTGGCGGTGCTGTTTCTCGGCGAGAGGATGACGGCAAGCCGTGCCGGGAGCGTGGTCCTGTGCTTCCTGGGGGTGCTGGTCATCGTGCGGCCCGGGCTTGGCACGTTCGATCCGGTTTCGCTGCTCGCACTGGGAGCCGCGCTGAGCTTCGCGATCACCCTGGTCGTCACCAAGCGGCTGGTCGCGACGGTCAGCACGTTCGCGATCCTTTTCTGGCTCAATGCGATGCAGTTCCCGGTCAATCTGCTGCTGAGCAGCCCGGCATTCGTCCTCAAGCTCGATGCCGCGACGATCCTGCCCATCCTGGCCCTTGCGGTGAGCGGCCTGTCCGCGCACTATTGCTTCGCCAATGCGTTCCGCTACGGCGACGCCACGATCGTCGTTCCGCTCGATTTCCTCCGCGTTCCGCTCATCGCCTTCGTCGGCGCAGTCTTCTATGGCGAGCCTCTCAGCGCCGCGGTGCTCAGCGGCGCCGGGCTCATCGGCGCGGGGGTGATCTGGAACATGCGCGCCGAGTCGCGTCGGCCGAAAGATGCGGTGGCCGGCGCGGTTCCCCGCGCCATGGGCGCGCCGAGGCGACCATGCGCCGCTCAGGTCCTGCTAGGGAGCAGTTTCCATGGTTTTGTCCGCGGGCGCCTTGGCGATGGCAGCGCGGCGCGGCAGCAACTCCACCAGCCGGCCCGCCCCGAGGCTGCGCCAGTAGGCAAAGTCGTTGAGCCGCGAGCCTTCGAGCAGGGCGATCGCGACCGCGGACAGGAAGGGCAGGCTCTGTAGCACCAGGACGCCGGAGAAGATGTAGATTTCGCGGATCCGCTGGTAATTGGTGGCGATCAGGATGACGGCGCCGGTCACCAGAAGGCCGCCGATGATCGCCTCCCAGAACGCCGGGAAATCCTGCCCCCGACGCGCGCCGCCGCCGCCCTTGGCGGTCCGCACGAACGGAAGGCCGTCCTTGATGACGCCATCGCCGACCGCTCTGGCCACGGTCCACTGCACCGACATGGCGGCGAGCATCGCGGCCAGCATCTGGCCGACCGGGATTGCCACCCGCATCCGGTAGACCATCACGAAGTGCAGCACCGATACGACGAACGCCGCGATGATCGGCAGGGTCAGGATCTTGTCGGGGATCGCAATGCCGACGAAGACGATGACCGGCACCCACACCAGGTTCAAAATCGCGACCAGCACGCCGACGCTTTCGGCCCCGAGCCAGTTGATCCAGCCGATCACGAAATCCCGCTTCTGCTCGCCGGTGAGACGGCTCGCTCCGGGCAGGAAGCGGCGCCAGTGCTTCTTGAGGATCTGCGCGCCCCCGGAAGCCCAGCGGTAGCGCTGCTTCTTGAACGCCTCGTAGGTGTCCGGAAGCAGCCCCCAGCCGTATCGCCGGTTGGTGTACTGGATGCCCCAGCCATGCTCCAGGATGGTCAGCCCGAGATCGGTGTCCTCGCAGATGGTGTCGCTCGACCAGCCGCCGACCGCCTCCAGCGCGGTGCGCCGGATGAGGCACATCGTGCCGTGGACGATGATGGCGTTGTTCTCGTTGCGCTGGACCATGCCGGTGTCGAAGAACCCGGCATATTCTCCGTTCATCGCCTGGTGCATCACGCTGTGATCGCCATCGCGATGATCCTGAGGCGCCTGGATCAGTCCCAGGGTCGGGTCGACGAACGCCGGAACGAGGTCCCTCAACCAGTCCGGGTGGACCGTGTAGTCGGCGTCGATCACGCCGATGATCTCGGCATCCGCCGCCGTGTGGACGATCGCCAGCCTGAGCGCACCCGCCTTGAAGCCCTTGAGGTCGTCGGCATTGACGAACTTGAAGCGGTCGCCGAGCGCGGCGCAATGCTCCTGCACCGGACGCCACATCGCGGGGTCGGGCGTGTTGTTGATGACGATGACGCACTCGAAGCTCGGATAGTCCAGGCGGGCGACGGCGTCGAGCGTCTGCTTGAGCATCTCGACGGGCTCCCGGCATGCCGGAATGTGGATCGATACCTTGGGGGCATAGCCGGGGGATGGGGAAGCCCGGTCGAGCAGGCGGCGCGGCTTCGGGCCGAACGTGATCGCGGCGATCTCCTCGATCCGGGCGATGCCGATGACGATGAGGACGGCGAGCAGAGCCAGGCCGAGCGCGAACGCGAACGCCGCCCCGGGCACGAAATAGTGGCCGTTCCAATAGGCGAACACCGTTGCGCACCAGGCCCCGATCACGTGCACCGCGACCGCCAGCAGGGCCGCCTGTCCGAGGGTGGTGCCGGCGAGCCCGAGGATCGGAAGCGACAGCAGGAAGCCGATCAGGACCGCTACCGTGGCAATCCGCCAGTGATCGGCGTCCATGATCGGTCCCGACAGCGCGAATTTCGCATGGCCGGCCGCGTCGAACATCCCCCAATAGGGGCCGACGCTGCCCTCATTGGTCTTCCACGGCTGATCGATCGCCTCGATGATGTTGTAGTCGATGCCGAGCGCTTCAGCATGGGAAATGAAGTCGCGCAGGACGGTTGCCTGCTCGACGCGCCCCGGATTGGCATCGAGCCGGTTGTAGCCGGTGCTCGGCCAGCCGAACTCGGCGATCATGATGCGCTTGCCCGGAAAGGCCTGACGCAGCTTGAAATACCCGTTGATCGCCTGATCGACCGCGGCCTTGTCGGAAATCCCGTTCCAGTAGGGAAGGATGTGGGCGGCGACGAAATCCACTACCGAGGCGAGCTCCGGCCGGCCCTCCTTCACGGCGGCCGCGTGATCGTCCATCCAGGCGCTGTAGATTTCGCCGGTGGTGACCGGCACCTGCACCTCGCGCTTGACCCGCTGGATCAGCTCGATGATCTCCGAGGCGGTCTTGTCGCCGCGGTAGATGGTCTCGTTGCCGATCACCAAGGCGTTGACATTACGGTGTTTTTTGGCGAGGTCGATCGCCGCCTTGAGCTCCCGCTCGTTGCGCTCCTTGTCCTTGTCGATCCACGCTCCGACCGTGACCTTGAGACCGAACTCCTCGGCGATGGCCGGCACCAGCTCGACGCCGCCGGTCGACGAATAGGTCCGGATCGCTCGCGTGAACGGCGCAATGACCTTGAGGTCGGCGCGGATCCGCTCGGCGGTCGCCTGAACGCTGTCGGGATGCGCGGAATCGGAGAATGGGGTGTAGGAGACGCTGGCGATCGGGCCGGCAACGTCGGGAGCGGCCGACCGTTCGCCACTCGAGGCCCAAAAACCGGCATGCACGCACGCGACGAGCGCGACGACAGCAACGGCGAGGCGCATGGACGCAACCAAATGGGGCAGGGAGGCTAGACCCGAACCCGTCCCCTGGGTTCGACTGGGCTATGGTGCAGAGCAGCATACCTCAGGATCGGTCTCATTCCAACTAAATTCGGGTGGTGACGTTTTCAAGACCCACCCCGTCGCCACCAGCAAATAAATAACGCGACTATTGATTAGAAGTTCCCGCCGGCGGCGCGGTTCCGGCGGTCCCGGTGGGAGGCGGAGCGGCCGCCGTCGCCGGCGGCAGGCTGGGATTGACCCAGCAGGCATGCACCCGCGCCTTCAGGCTTTCGGACGACTTGGGATCGATGTCGCCCTGGCGGACGACACAGCGGAAGCTTGCCTGGATGTGGGCGCCCGGGCAGCCGAACCGGTCATAGAGATCGAGATGGCGGAACGCCGTATCGAGGTCGTCGCGAAACAGCCGGTCCACCACCCTCTGACCAAGCCACACGCATTCGGGATTGCCGGCCGGGCCGTTGATCGCCTGGGCAGCGTCGGCAAACTCGTCGATCTTCTTCTTGTCGTCCTTGGCGGCATCTGCCGGAGGCGCGGCGGGTGGCTTCTGAACTTCAGCCGGCTTCTGATCCTGGGCCGTTGCCCACGGGGCAAAAGCGGCGGCAAAGACAACCCCGACCAGGGCTGCCAGTAGACGCGAACGGAGTGCGATCATGGATCAGCCGGCCGATGATGGTGGAAGTTTCGTATTTTCAAAGACTTGAAACACCCGATTGGGTCAGCATTGGGGCAACCGGTGCGTGTCAGGCGAAAATCACCCCGAAGACGCGCCGTTGCCACCAGTACGGCTTCGACGGGCGGCGTCCCGTCCGACCGCTTATCGTCCTTTTGCTCATCATCACTTGCGGCAGGGCTTTGCGCCGCCTTCTCGATGGCGCAAGTCGAAGGGATTGTCCAGGGATGTTCATCTGTATGGTTTTCACGCCGGCGCCTTGGCAGGGCCGCGCGGGCGGGCTAAGCCGGCGGCTCGTCCAGGGACCGCCGCGCCTCGATGCGTTTTGCCTCCGCTCTCTTTCTGTTCGTTGCGGCTGCGGTCATCGCTACCTGGTGGTGGCTCGGCGCAGCGGTCGACATGCCGGCGTCCCCGCTCGGCCCCGGCGAGAAGCTCTACTGCGTCTCCTACGCGCCGTTTCGCGGGTCGCAGAGCCCGCTCGATCCGACGACGCGCATCGATCCGGCCCAGATCGAGGAGGATTTCGCTCTCCTGTCGCGCCTCACCGATTGCGTACGCACCTATTCGACCGATCTCGGCATCGACCAGGTGCCGGAGATCGCCAGCCGCCACGGCCTCAAGGTGATGCTGGGGCTCTGGGTCCATCGGGACGCCGCCAAGACCGGGAGCGAGATCGACACCGTGGTGGAGCTGGCCCGGCGCTACCCCGGCGTGATCCGCTCGATCGTTGTGGGCAACGAGTCGCTGTTGCGCGGCGAGATCGCGCCCGACACGCTCGCCAACCTGATCCGTGGCGTCAAGGCTCGGGTGGCGGTCCCGGTAACCTATGCGGACGTCTGGGAGTTCTGGCTGCGTGCCCGCGAGGTGTCCGACGCGGTCGACTTCATCACCATTCACATTCTTCCTTATTGGGAGGACTTTCCGGTTCCGGCCTCTGCCGCCGGCGCCCATGTCGCGGCCATTCATCGCAAGGTTGCCGAGGCGTTCGCCGGCAAGGAAATCCTGATCGGCGAGGTCGGCTGGCCGAGCGCCGGGCGCATGCGCGAGGGCGCGCTGCCGTCGCCCGCGAACCAGGCGCGGGTGATCCACGACATCTTGGATGCCGCCAGGCGCCAGACATTCCATGTCAACGTCATCGAGGCGTTCGATCAGCCATGGAAGGAGAACCAGGAGGGGACGGTCGGCGGTCACTGGGGATTTCTCGATGGCGCGACCCGCGCGTTCAAGTTCCAATGGGGCCAGCCGGTATCCGACCATCCCGCGTGGGCGCTCCGCGCCGGCCAGGGCATCGCACTGGCGGCGCTGATCTTTGCCGCGGCTCTGGCGACGCGCCGACACCACCCGAAGCCCGATCGGCTGGAACGCGGGTCCTGGCTCGCCGTGGCGGCGATCGCGCTCGCCTCCGGCACGTCGATCGGCTGGGCGATCGAGAATGTCCCGATCCAAAGCCTCGGTTTCGGCGGGTGGGTGCGCTCGCTGGCCATGACCGGGTTGGCGATCGCAGCGCCCATCGCGTGCGCGGCAGCCGTGATGCGGCGGGCGTCGATTCCGGGGTTTTGGCGGGTGGTCGGCGGACGCGACGACCGGCCGTCCGATGCGCTGGTCTTCGCCGTGGGGGCGCTGCTCCTGGCGCTGACGGTGATCGCCGTCCAGGTTGTAATGGGACTCGTGTTCGATCCGCGCTACCGCGAGTTTCCCTTCGCGCCGCTCACCGCGGCGGCCGTGCCGTTTCTCGTCGTCTCGTGGACCGGCGCGCGGGCGGGCGGGCAGCGCGGAACCGCCGAGACCGTCGCGGGCGCGGTGCTGGCCGCCAGTGCCGGCTACATCGCGCTGAACGAAGGCCTCGAGAACTGGCAGGCGCTGTGGCTGTGCGCCGCCTGCGCGAGCATCGCGGTCACGCTGTTGCGGATGCGGGACGCGCAAAGCTGAGGATCAGCAGCGCGGCCGCGAGCCCGGCGAGCCCGGCATTGTACACCACGACGCCAACGGCGGTCGCCACCATCCCGACCGCGAACAGCAGCAGCGACGGCCGGACAAGATGGAGCATCGCGACGCCGAGCGCGAGCCAGCCGAACGCCGAATGCTCATGAAGATCGATCACCAGCCGGCGGCTGGCGCACAACCAGGTTGCGAGCCCGGCATCGCAGGCCAGCCCGACATCGGTCTGCTGGATCACCAGATAGCGCATGTAGAGCGCGTAGCCGAGCGCCGCCATGCCGATCGGGATCAGCACATTCAATTGCCGGGCGGACGGGAGAAACAGGGGCCGCATCGCCGGCCGTCATAGCAGCGGCCCGACGCGTTGTCAGCTGGCGCGTAGCGGCCACGCCCCCGCGAGGTGGCCCGACCGGCGCCGGCGCCTTCAGCGATCCGAACGGCCGGACCGCATCTCGTCACTTCAGCGCCAGACGTTGACCGTCGAAGACGGCGGGCTGGCACGACAGCGCCGCCGCCGCCAGCGTGGCGCACAGGCGCGCGGCGCCGCCCGCATTGGTCAGCGGCCCCGCCACCAGCCTGAGCTCGAAGGTCCCGGGCTTGTTTCCCTCGCGTATGCTCACCACCGGGTGCAGCCCGTCGAGCAGCGCCTCGTTGCCGGCACGTACCGATTGCCACAGGGCCCGCAGCCCGTCGACGTTCGCGGCGCCGCCGAGATCGATGCCGAATTCGGTCTTGGTCGCAATTGATCCGGCCGGTCCGGAATCGACGATCGCCGGAATGCTTGCAGACCGCTCGCCGGCCGCCGGTTCGGTCTGGCTGGCGTTGGCCGCATTGGGCGCGCCCTGCGGCTGCGCCGATCGCGGCGCCGGCGCGGCGACCGGCGGCCCGCCGGCCGGTGCGATGGCCTGGCTGGGGGCCGCCGCTGCCGCCCCGGCCGGGGCGAGCATCGGCGGAACGTTGGCCGCCGCTGGGTTGTGCTGGGCCGGATGTGGCGCGACCTGGCCGGCGGAGATCGACCCGGTCACGTCGCCGAGATTGCGCTCGAGGGCAGCGATCCGCGCCACCAGCCGATCGCGGTCGGCGGAGAGCTGGCGCACGGCGTCGGCGAGCTTTCGCGCCTCCATTTCGGCGTCGAACCCGGGCGATCCCGGCGCCGCGGCGTGGTGGGAAGGCTCTTCCGTTTGCGCATGCCGCGCCCCGCTGTCGAAGAAGCCGGCCACCAGGGCGATCGTGAAGGCTGCCACCGCGACGGCCGCCCACAGCCCGAGCCGCCACGCCTTGCGCGGACCGAATTCCTCGTCGTACCCGTGGCTGGGAGACTGTCGTGCCATCTCGCAAGTCCGTCGAATCAGACCGTCGGAAACGGTAGCAGAATCGATCGCAAGTCCAGAGCCGGCCTAGCGTCGCTCCTGGGTTATCCTCGCCCGCGTCGCCTGGCGGATCGCCCTCGCCGGCGGCGCCCGACGCGAGGCTTGCGTGCTGACGGGACCGAGCGGCCATGATAGACGCCATCGTCGATGGGATCGGGCAAGCGCCCGGAAAGGACCGCGTCGATGCTCAACAGGTCGCGCATGCCGACGCAGAGAACGAGCCTGGCCATCGTGCTCGCCGCCGGCGAGGGCACCCGCATGCGGTCGCGCCGGCCCAAGGTGCTGCACGCGCTGGCGGGCCGGTCGCTGCTCGGGCACGTGATCGCGGCGATCCGGCATGCGGGTGGCGGCGCCATCGCGGTGGTGGTCGGTCCGGATCGCGCCGACGTCGTCTCCGAGGCGAGGGCGCATGCCCCGGATGCCGAGGCGTTCGTGCAGGACGAGCGGCGCGGCACCGCCCACGCGGTCCTCGCCGCCCGCACCGCGATCGCCTGCGGTGCCGACGATATCCTGATCGTCTTCGGCGACACGCCCCTGATCCGGCCGCAGACCTTGCATCGCCTCCGCGGGGCGCTGGCGGCGGGCGCCGCGGTCGCGGTGCTCGGCTTCCGGCCGCACGATCCGGCCGGGTACGGCCGGCTGCTGACCGATGGCGGTGGCCTCGTCGCGATCCGCGAGGAGCGCGACGCCAGCGCCGAGGAGCGTGCGATCGGACTGTGCAACGGCGGGCTGATGGCGCTCGACGGTCGTCAGGCTCTGGCGATCCTGGAGCGGATCGGCGACCGCAATGCCAAGAACGAGTTCTATCTGACCGATGCGGTCGCGATCGCGCGGGCGTTGGGGCTCTCCGCGGTCGCGATCGATGTGGAGGAGGACGAGGTGCACGGCATCAACACCAGGGCCCAGCTCGCCGAGGCCGAAGCCGTGCTGCAGCGCCGGCTGCGCGCCGCAGCTCTCGAGGGGGGAGCGACGCTGGTCGCTCCCGAGACGGTGTTTCTCGCCGCCGATACGGTGCTCGGCCGTGACGTCGTCATCGAGCCCAACGTGGTGTTCGGCCCGGGCTGCGTGGTCGAGGACGAAGCCGTGATCCTGGCCTTCTCGCATCTCCACGGCGCCCACGTGGGCAAGGGCGCCTCGGTCGGGCCGTTCGCGCGGCTGCGTCCGGGGGCGCGGATCGGCGCCAAGGCAAGAGTGGGAAATTTCGTCGAGGTGAAGGCCGCCGCGATCGAGGCCGGCGCCAAGGTCAACCATCTCTCCTATATCGGCAACGCCACGGTTGGCGAGGGCGCGAACGTCGGCGCCGGCACCATCACCTGCAACTACGACGGCTCCGCCAAGCATCACACCGAAATCGGCAAGGGGGCGTTCATCGGGTCGAACTCCTCGCTGGTTGCGCCGGTGTCGATCGGCGAGGGCGCCTATGTGGGCTCGGGGTCGGTGATCACCCGGGACGTGCCGGCGGACGCGCTGGCGGTCGGGCGGGCGCAGCAGGTGGTGAGGGAGGGGTGGGCCGCGCGCTGGCGCCGGATGCGGCTTGCCGGCAAGCCCGAGCACGAGGCCTCCGGCGGCGCATGAAGATGCGCTCGTGACCAAGCGGCAGCATTAACGCCACCGGCAACAAACCGCCGGCCGGGCTTTGCGCGCCGTGCCGGCCCTGTTACATGCGGACAAGCTTTGTGATTTCCATCGCCGCGCCGGCCCCGCCTAGACACAGGAGGGCAGCAGGCCTGGACGCTTGCGGGAGATAGCCAGACGCATGTGCGGCATCGTTGGAATTCTGGGTCGCGAGCCGGTCGCCGGACAACTGGTCGATGCCCTCAAGCGTCTCGAGTATCGCGGCTACGACTCCACCGGGGTAGCGACTCTGGAGGATGGCCACCTGTCGCGGCGCCGCGCCGAAGGCAAGCTGAAGAACCTCGAGAGCCGGCTCAGGAGCGAGCCGCTGAACGGCACCATCGGCATCGGCCACACCCGCTGGGCGACCCACGGCCGTCCGAACGAGACCAACGCCCACCCCCACGCGACCGACGTCGTCGCCGTCGTGCACAACGGGATCATCGAGAATTTCCGCGAGCTGCGCGATGAGCTCGAGGCCAGGGGCGCGGCGTTCAAGACCGAGACCGACACCGAGGTGGTGGCGCATCTGGTCAGCGCCGAGATGAAGGGCGGCCGCTCGCCGATCGAGGCGGTGGCGGCGGCGCTGCCGCGGCTGCGCGGTGCGTTCGCGCTCGCCTTCCTGTTCGACGGCGAGGACGACCTCATGATCGGCGCCCGCCGGGGGCCGCCGCTGGCGGTCGGATACGGCGACGGCGAGATGTATCTCGGCTCCGACGCCATCGCACTGGCGCCGCTCACCGACACCATCAGCTATCTGGAGGACGGCGACTGGGCGGTCCTGCGGCGCGGCGGCGTGGAGTTCCACGACACCGCCGGCCGCGTGGTGAAGCGGCCGGTCATCAAGTCGCTGGCGTCGGCGCTGCTGGTCGACAAGGGCAACTATCGCCACTTCATGGCGAAGGAGATCCACGAACAGCCCGAGGTGGTCGGGCACACGCTGGCGCATTATCTCGACATGACGACCGAGCGCGTGGCGCTGCCGCTCGAGCTGCCGTTCGACTTCCGCAAAATCGAGCGCGTGGCGATCTCCGCCTGCGGCACCGCGTACTATGCCGGCCTGGTCGCCAAATACTGGTTCGAGCACTACGCGCGTCTGCCGGTCGAGATCGACGTGGCGTCGGAGTTCCGCTACCGCGAGGCGCCATTGCGTGCCGGTGACCTCGCGGTGTTCGTGTCGCAGTCCGGCGAGACCGCCGACACCCTGGCGTCGCTGCGCTATGCCAAGGCGCAGGGGCAGCACATCCTGTCGGTCCTCAACGTGCCGACCTCGACCATCGGCCGCGAGAGCGACGTCGTCATGGCGACGCTCGCCGGGCCCGAGATCGGGGTTGCCTCGACCAAGGCGTTCACCTGCCAGCTCTCCGCGCTCGCCTGTCTGGCGCTCGCCGCCGGACGGGCGCGTGGCGTGCTGTCGGAGGCCGACGAGCGGCGGCTGGTCCGTGCCCTCATCGAGGTGCCGCGGCTGATGATCGAGTCGCTGGCCCTGGAGCCGGAGATCGAGCGGCTGGCCCGCGATCTCGCGCGCTGTCGCAACGTGCTCTATCTCGGCCGCGGCACCAGCTTCCCGATCGCGCTCGAGGGCGCGCTCAAGCTCAAGGAGATTTCCTATATCCACGCCGAGGGATACGCCGCCGGCGAGCTCAAGCACGGGCCGATCGCGCTGATCGACGAGAGCATGCCGGTCGTCGTCATCGCGCCGCATGACCACGTGTTCGAGAAGACCGTCTCGAACATGCAGGAGGTCGCGGCGCGCGGCGGGCGGATCATCCTGGTCACCGACCGCAAGGGCGCCGAGGCGGCCACCGTGACATCGCTGGTCACATTGACGCTGCCGGAAATGCCTTCGTGGGTGACGCCGCTGGTCTATGCCATCCCGGTGCAGCTGATCGCCTACCACACGGCGGTCATCATGGGCACCGATGTCGATCAGCCGCGCAATCTCGCCAAGTCGGTGACGGTGGAATAGGCCAG
>JBEKZK010000310.1:0-5653 GCA_049509935.1 Xanthobacteraceae bacterium
GACGTACAGTCCAACCGCCAGGGGCGACTGCGGTCGGCCACGCCAGAGCATGGCATTCGATAAATTGCGGATGAGCTTGGGATCATTTGCCGGGTCCAGGTCGTTGCTGTCGACGTCTGAGCCACCGCCATCAGCGATCAGCTTGCGCGGCCTCGACGCCGTCAACCTGTTTCTCGCCGGGGCATTGTCCGGCTTCGGCCCTTACGTTGCAGTGTTTCTGGCCGACCAGGGCTGGCTCCAGCAGGACATCGGCTTCGTGCTGACGGCGGCCGGGTTCGCCGGCCTGCTCAGTCAGCTGCCGGGCGGCGAGCTGCTCGACGTCATCCGGTCGAAGCGGCTCGCGGTCGCGCTCGGCGCCGCCATGGTTGCGGCCGGCGCGCTGATCATCGCGCTGTGGCCGAGCTTCCCGCTGGTGCTGGCCGCTCTGGTGCTTCAGGGAATCACCGGCGGCTTCATGGGGCTGGCGATTGCTGCCATCAGCCTCGGCCTGGTCGGCCATGCGGCGCTCGGCGAGCGGCTCGGACGCAACCAGCGGTTCGCGTCGATCGGCGGGGTGGTCGCGGCCGGTCTCATGGGCGTGATCGGTTACGTCCTGTCGTATCGGGCGATCTTCCTCGTCGCCGCCGCGCTGGTGCTGCCGCTGCTCGCGGCGCTGACCCGCATCCGCCCGGCGGACATCCACTTCGGCCGCGCCTCCTGCGTGCCCGATCACCACGGGCCGACCCCGCCACCGCGAATTCTGCGCCGGAGCCTGTGGAAGAACCGCGGCCTGCTGGTATTCACCGGCGGCGTTTTTCTGTTCCAGCTGGCCAACGCGTCGATGCTGCCGCTCGCCGGCGAGGCGCTTGCCTACGGCAAGGGAGCTCATGCCTCGCTCGTCGTCTCGGCATTGATCATGGTCCCCCAGGTGATCGTGGCGGTGATGGCGCCGTGGGCGGGCCGCCGCGCGAGAACGTGGGGCCGCCGGCCGCTCCTGCTCGTCGGATTCGCCGCCCTGCCGATCCGGGCGCTGGTGTTCGCCTGGACCACCGATCCGGCGATCCTCATCGCCGCCCAGGTGCTCGACGGCGTCAGCGGGACGATGCTGGGCGTGCTCACCGCGCTGATCGTCGCCGACCTCACGTCGGGGACCGGCCGGTTCAACCTGGCGCAAGGCTTCGTCGGGACGTTGTCCGGGGTCGGCGCGGCGCTGAGCACTACGGTCTCGAGCCTCGTCGCCGCGAGCCTCGGAAGCGCGGCGGGGTTTCTCGGCATCGCCGTGGTGGCTCTGGCCGCGGTGCTGCTGCTGTGGCTGCTGATGCCTGAAACCAATCCGTCGGTCAGGACCGCGACACGATGACCGCTAGATCGCCGGCCAAGTCCCAAGTGTGGCGGGCGATCTGCTCGTCCTCCTGCGAGGGGAGAACGAGCACCGGGCAGCGCGACATGGAATCGCTGATCGGATTGCTCGCGGATCGGTTGCGCGCCTGGTCGAGGCTGACACCGATCCAGGACAGGCCGCCGCAGATCGCGGCGCGGGCGTCCGCATCGTTTTCCCCGATCCCGCCGGTGAAGACGATCAGGTCGGCTCCCTCCAGCGCGGCGATCATGGCGGCCATCTGCTTCCGCACCGAGTAGCAGAACATCGCGATGGCAAGGCGTGCGTCGGCGTTCGACGTCGCCGCCTGGTGCAGCGAACGCATGTCGCTGGCGAGGCCCGAAATGCCAAGGAGTCCGGAGCGGTGATCGACCAGGTCCTCGAGCATGGCTGCATCGAAGCGCTTTTCGCGCATCAGATAGATCAGGACGCCGGGATCGAGATCGCCGCTCCGCGTGCCCATGATCACCCCGCCGGTCGGCGTCAGCCCCATGCTGGTGTCGATCGATCTGCCGCCCTTGACGGCGGTGACGCTGGCGCCATTGCCGAGATGGGCGATGACCAGCCGGTTCGGCGGCGCGCCGGCGAGCTGATGCACGATCGATTCGCACGACAGTCCGTGAAAGCCGTAACGCTGGATGCCCTCGCGCTGCAGGTCCCGGGAGATCGGAAGGACCCGCGCGACCTCCGCCATGTCGGCGTGAAACGTGGTGTCGAAGCACGCCACCTGTGGAAGGCCGGGAAAATGCGCTTGCGCGAAGCCGATGACCGACAGTGCCGGCGGCATATGCAGCGGCGCAAATCCGGTCGCCGCCTCGAGCTCGCGCAACACCACGTCGTCGATCAGGCAATGCTGCCGGAGCCTCGGTCCGCCGTGCACGATGCGATGCCCGATCGCGGCCGGCGCCGGCGTCCCGGCGTCGGCAAGAGCCTGTCCGATTCGGATGATCGCCTCGCGCTGGCTGGGAATGGACAGCGTCTCGGACAGCAAAGGCTTGTCGCCCGGCCCTTGCGCGTGGAACCGGCCCTGACGGTCGCCGATCGATTCGGCCTCGCCGGACATCAGAATGTCGGTCCGCGAGGACCCGACGCGGTACAATCCGAATTTCAGCGAGGACGATCCGCTGTTCAAGGCGAGAACGGTCAGGTCCGGTCGGGAAGGCTCAACCATGCGCGGACTCCTGCCGGGGCGTTGCCGATCGGCTAGCGATCGCCGCCGAGAATGATCCGCTCGACCGCATTGGCGAAGCCGTCCTGTTCGTTGCTGTCGGTCACAAAGTTCGCCGCCTGCCGCAGCTCGGCGCTGGCGTTGCCCATCGCGATGCTCAGACCGCCACGCTCGAACATCGCGGCATCGTTGCCGCCGTCGCCGATGACGGCGATCTCGGCGAGTGGAATCTCCAACAGCCTCGCGAGCTCCGACAATCCGACACCCTTGTTGGCGAGCGGGTGGGTGATATCGAGGTAGTAGGGCTGGGAGAGCGCGACCGACGCCTGACCGGACAGCTCGGCACGGCCCTGTCCCTCGCACCGCGCGAGATTCCCGAAGTCCGTGCTGACACCGACGATTTTTGCGGCGACGTGGAGGGCGGAACCGAAGTCCTCGACGATGGTCGGACCGAATCCGACGGTGCGCTCCTCGTGCCCGACATAGGGCCCGCCGGAATCGTGCACCAGCCAGTCCTGCCCGGCGAAGACCCAGACATCGACGCCCTGGGCGTCGAGCAGATCGACCGCGCGCCTGGCGACCTCGGCCGGGAGGAGGTGCTCGGTGATCACCGCGAGACCCGACGTCGCGATCACCCCGCCGTTGAAGCTCGCGACCGGTGTCGTGATCTTCAGAGGCTCGAGCAGCATGCGCAGGCCGCGCGGCGGTCGGGCGCTGATGATGGTGAAGACGATACCGCGCGCGTGCAGCGCCGCCACCGCCGCCTGCGCCCGCGGGGTCAAGACCTTGTCGTCGGTCACCAGCGTGCCGTCGACGTCGGAGACGACGGCCGAGATCTTTGTCGACGGAACCCGGGGCGATGATGTCATGAGTCTTCGGCTGCCGTGAGCGCTCTGGTCGCCGACGATGCTACCAGATGAAAGGCGCAAGGTCCGCCCAGTGCCTTCTACTGCGGCGATTGACCTCGCGCCGAGAGACGGTACCCTCGAAGGTCTGGCCGCGCGGCATGGCCGGAGGTGACGACGATCGTGGCAGGTGCGATGCAGCGACGGCGCCTGCTGACAGGCCTCGCGAGCGTTACGGCGGGACTCCTCGCGCGGCGGGCCGCTCGTGCGCAGCCGGTCGTGGCCGCTCGCCTGATGGTGGACACCGCGGCGGCCGGACGCGGCATTGCGGCGGACTTCATCGGATTGAGCTTCGAATCCGCCATTCTGGCGGGCGGCGAATATTTTTCGCCGCGCAACAGGTCGCTGCTCGGTCTGGTGCGCGGGCTCGGCGAGTCCGGCGTAATCCGGATTGGCGGCAACAGCAGCGAGCGCACGGTGTGGAATCCCGGCGGCGCCACGGTCGCGGAGGGCAGCATCGCGATCACGCCATTTGCCATCGATCAGCTCGCCGCCGCGTTGTGCCTGACCGGCTGGCGGCTGATCTATGGGCTCAATCTCGCACGCGGCGAACCGCAGGCCGCGGCCGAGGAGGCCGCGTACGTGGCTCATGCGGTCGGGCCGCAACTCCTCGCCTTCCAGATCGGCAACGAGCCGGACGGGTTCGGCCGCTGGACCGCGGTGCGGCCCAAGGGCTACGACGCGGCGGCGTTCCTCGCCGAGTGGGCCCGGTTCCATGCGGCGATCCGCGCCCGCGTACCGGATGCACCCTTCGCGGGTCCCGACGTCGCCATCGAGACCGACTGGGTCGCGGCGTTCGCCGCCGCGGCGCCGGCCGGCCTCGCGCTGCTCACCCGCCACTACTACGCCGATGGCCCCGCGGGCGCGCCGCACGTATCGCTCGAAGGGCTGATGCGCTCGGGTCCGCGGATCGAGCCGGTGCTGCGCCAGTTGGATGGTTATGGCCGCAGCTTCGGCCTGCCGTACCGCATCGTCGAGACCAACTCGATCTTCAATGAAGGCGAGCCCGGCGTGAGCGACACGCTCGGCGCGGCGCTGTGGGCACTGGATCTCATGTTCCGGTGCGCGGCGGAGCTGTGCGCGGGCGTGAACTTTCACGGCGGCGAGCACAACTTCCGCCCCGGCCGTGACAAGGCCTACACGCCGATCGCGGCCGGCGCCGACGGCCGCCGTCGCGCCACGCCGCTCTACTACGCCATGCTGACGTTCGGGCAGGCGGCGCGCGGCACGTTGGTGCCGGCGCGGCTCGAGCCCGGGCTCGACGCGCTTGCCGCCTTCGCGGTGCGGGCCACGGACGGAAACCTCCGCATCTGCCTGATCAATCGGGATGCTTCCCGCGCCGCCCGGGTGACGATCGCGGCGGACCGGCTTGTCGCCGCCGCCTCGGTGCTGCGGCTGACCGGGCCGGGCCTCGACGCGACCGCCGAGGTGACGCTCGGAGGTGCCGCGGTCGACGACCTCGGTCGTTGGGCACCGACTGATCGCGAGAATGCCGACCGGGTCGGCGACGATATCGTGGTCGACGTGCCGGCGGCGTGTGCGGCACTGGTCGGGCCGGTCCTCGTCGTGAAAGGACGGACGTAATGCACGCTGCCACGGTCGGCAACCAACGCTACGTGTTCCCCGACCTGGCGACGCTGCTGGCCAAGGCATCGCCGCTGCGCAGTGGCGATGTGCTCGCCGGCATCGCGGCGAGTTCGAGCCAGGAGCGGGTCGCCGCGCAGCTCGCGCTTGCCGACCTGCCGCTGAGTCGCTT
This sequence comes from Xanthobacteraceae bacterium, assembly GCA_049509935.1. Classification (GTDB taxonomy): domain Bacteria; phylum Pseudomonadota; class Alphaproteobacteria; order Rhizobiales; family Xanthobacteraceae; genus AP-16. The sequence goes on from JBEKZK010000310.1 coordinate 5,187, forward strand.
TTGCGACGAGCACGTGATCGGCTACGAGGTCGACGAGGTGACCCGCCTCATCGTCGATCGCCACGACCGGGCAGCCTTTGCGCCCATTGCGCACCTGACCGTCGGCGGGTTCCGCGACTGGCTCTTGTCCGATGCGGCCGGCGCCGACGCGCTCGCCGCGCTGGCCGCAGGCGTCATGCCCGAGATGGCAGCCGCCGTCAGCAAGATCTGCGCCCTCCAGGACCTCATCGTCGTCGCCGCGAAGTGCCGGGTGGTGACGCGGTTCCGCAACACGATCGGTCTGCCCGGCCGGTTGTCGGTGCGGCTTCAACCCAATCACCCGGCAGACGACGCCCGTGGCATCGCCGCCAGCATCCTCGATGGCCTGCTGCTCGGGGCCGGCGACGCCGTGATCGGTATCAATCCCGCAACCGACAGCCCGGAGCGCGCCCACGCGCTGCTGTGCATGCTCGACGAGGTTCGCAACA
>JBEKZK010000311.1:0-5638 GCA_049509935.1 Xanthobacteraceae bacterium
TCGGTGGCGAGCTTGACCACGGCCCGCTCGCTGAGGTCTCGGACTTCGACGCGCTGGGGAAGGCTGCGGCGCTGCCCGACGAGTTGCGCTAGCCTGGATTTCCACGGAACGGAATCCCGCTAACATCGCGCCCGCTAAGGGATTCATTTGACTCAGGATTTTGCCGGCGTCCATTAGCGAAAATGGTGTTCGGATAGCGTATTTTTGCGCTGTCACTTGCTCTCCCTCAATGAGGCGGTGCTGACCTGACGGGTTTCCGCTTTTTCGCGGAAACCGCTGGGGCACTGCGATTTTGCCGCAATCACAGGACTTGCGGTCCAATCTACGCTTGACACCATATCTGGTATGTGAGACCGTGCACAAGTGGCGATCAGATCACCATATTCGCTAACTGAATGCTGCCGCTTCTTCGAGCAGCCCGCAACCGTGCGCCAGCGCCAATACGAGGCCCTGCGAGCCTACTTCCTGGAAGAACTGCCGTCCGCCGAGGCGGCACGGAGCTTCGGCTACTCGCCGGGGGCCTTCCGCGTTCTGTGCCATGCCTTTCGCCATGGTCGGTTGCCGGAATTCTTCGCAACCGCTCGCACCGGGCCCCGCGAGCAACCCAAGAAGAGCCGTGCCCACGAACAGATCGTGGCGCTGCGCAAGCGCAACTACTCGATCTACGAGATCAGCCAGGCCCTCAAGGAGCAGGGCACGCCGCTGGGAGCGACCGCCGTGCGTGAGGTTCTCGCCCAGGAGGGCTTTGCGCCCCTGCCGCGCCGCCGCGACGAGGAGCGGCCGATCAGGGTGCGGCCCGATGCCGAGGCAGTGGCCAATGTCCATGACTTCGCGCTCGCGCCCCGCGAGTTCACCACGCGGGTCGGAGGCCTGTTCCTGTTCGTCCACGATCTGGTGCGTCTCGACAGCGACGCCTTGGCGCGCGGCGCCAAGCTGCCGGGCTCCGGCATGATCCCGGCCGGCCACGCCCTGCGGGCCTCGCTCGCGCTCAAGCTATGGTCGATCGAACGCAAGAGCCACGTCATGGCGCTGGTGGCCGATGAAGGGCTGGCGCTGTTCTGTGGGCTCAACGCCATGCCCAAAAAGAGCTTCCTGTCGGAATATTCCTCGCGCATCACCCCGCAGAAGGTCTCCCGCCTGCTCGGGCTATGGCACGGCCAGCTCACCGGAGAGACCCTCTTGGCCGGCGAGTCCCTCAACCTCGACTTCCACTCCGTGCCCTACTTCGGCGAGCACCCGCTGGTCGAATCCCACTACCTCTCCAAACGCAGCCGTCGCCAGCCCAGCATCCTCACCTTCCTCGCCCAGGACGCCGACAGCCAGGTGTTCTGCTATTCGAACGCCGACATCCGCAAGGGCGACGAGGCCGAGGAGGTCTTTCGCTTCATCGACTTCTGGAAACGCCAGTATGGCAGCCTGCCGCAGCACCTCGTCTTCGACTCCAAGCTCACCACCTACGACCGCCTCGATCGGCTCGACGCCGCAGGGATCACCTTCATCACCCTGCGCCGGCGCTCGGACAGCCTGCTCGCCGAGATCGCCAACTTGCCGCCATCGGCGTGGCGCACCGTCACCCTCGAGATCTCCAGCCGCAAGCATCGCACCCCGCGCGTCTACGAACAGAAGGCCCGTCCGCACAAGCGCGACTTCCGGCAGTTCTTCATCACCGATCTCGGCCATGACGAGCCCACCATCCTGCTCACCAATGACGCCAGGTCCACCGCCAAGGCGATCATCACCCGCTACGCCAAGCGCATGCTCATCGAGAACGCGCTCTCCGATGCGGTGCGCTTCTTCCACATCGACGCGCTCTCTTCGTCGGTCGGCTTCAAGATCGACTTCGACATGGCGCTCCTCGTCCTCGCCTCAGGCCTCTACCGCCTGATGGCCCGCCGCATGCGAGGCTACGATGACGCTCAGGCCCGCCAGATCTTCCGCGACCTCATCGACATGCCCGCCGACGTCACCATCACCGAAACCGAGATTACGGTGCGCTTCCACCGTCGCGCCCACCTGCCCATCGTCCTGGCCTCGGGCCTGATCGACAAACCCGTGGTCGTCCCGTGGTGGAATGGCCGTGCGCTCCGCTTGGTCCAATAGCGTCGAACGATTCAAAATGTTAGGGTAATTACCTGCCGTGGAAATCCAGGCTAGACACAGGGAGGATGCATCATGGACCAGAAGACCTTCGACAAGGGCCTGGAAGTGCGTCAGGCGGTGCTCGGCAAGGAGTACGTCGAAAGCTCGATGCGCAATGCCGACGAGTTCAACCGGCCGTTCCAGGAGCTGGTGATTGCGCCATGAGCGACGACGTGCACGACATCTACGCCATCAAGTACGGCCACCACGATCGCCAGTCGCGCGACAACTACATCGGCGGCGATGCCCACGACGTGCTGCAGCCGCTCGACTTCTACGTCTGGGCGATCGCCGGGCCGCACGGCACCATCGTGGTCGACACCGGCTTCGACGAGGTCATGGCGCGCAAGCGCAGCCGCACCATCGTCAAGCCGGTGGGCGAGGGACTGAAGGCCGTCGGCATCCTGCCGGACAGCGTCAAGGACGTGATCGTCAGCCACCTGCACTACGACCACACCGGAAACTACGAGCTGTTTCCCAACGCGCGCTATCACCTGCAGGACTCCGAGATGGAGTACGCCACCGGCCGCTGCATGTGCCACGCGCACCTGCGGCTGCCGTTCGAGGCCGACGACGTCATCGCGATGGTCAGGAAGGTGTTCGCCGGACGGGTGCGCTTCCACGACGGCGCCGACGAGATCGCGCCCGGCATCACGGTGCACAAGATCGGCGGCCACTCGAAGGGCCTGCAGTGCGTGCGGGTGAAGACGCGCCGCGGATACGTGGTGCTGGCGTCAGACACAGCGCACCTCTACCCGCACATCGAGGGCGGGCGGGTGTTTCCGATCACCTATCACGTCGGCGAGGTGCTCGAGGGCTACGAGACCCTGAAGAAGCTCGCGACCTCGTTGCACCACATCGTACCGGGCCACGACCCGGCGGTACTGGTCCGCTATCCGGCGGCCAAGGCCGGCCTCGAAGGCTGGGTGGTCCGCCTCGACGCCGAGCCGGCGCCGGCAGCCTGAACCGTCGGATCCACGCCGGTCCTCAGCGGAGGTTGGGACCGGAAACCTGGATGTCGCCGATGCGCTGGGTTCGGGCGCACACCACCTTGACGCGCTGGGTGTCGTCGAGGTCACGTCCGATCGACGTATCGGCCAGATAGGCCTGTCCATGCATCAGGCAGGTCGTCGGGTTGCCGAACTCTTCCGGCACCCGCATCACGCTCACCGCGTTGGCTCTCGAGCAGTCCGCCAGATTGGGCGTCACCTGCAGCGAGCATACCAGAACCAGGGCCATCAACATATCGTCAACTCCGTCAATGTTGGTGGCGTATCCCCCTGTCGCGCCTTGTGGCTTTGCGCCTGCAAATCCCATTGGCAGCTTATGTTGAGGTCAAGCAAAGCAATAGATGGGCCAAGCCCTAATGAGATTGCTACAAGTGGTATTTGTGCTTAACAACAAGCACTCGGTTAACCATTTGTTTACCTGAATTCGAGGCGGGATGCCGGTGATCGAGCGCGCCGGAGGGGAGAGATCGGCGCCGCGGCACGCGCGAAGGCTACAGATATTCGCGCGGATGGTGTCGCAAAAAATCTGCAGCCCTATATTCAGGCATGACTTGCCTATGTGCAGGGCAGAAGCAGAGGAAGCGCGTCAGACGAGCGACGCCCACAGGCAGCTCGCCGCTGCGGCGAGGCCGAGCGCGGTGCGCACCGCGTGCAGCCCGCCCCACGTCTCGATGAGGGGACGGATCGACGGATCGGGCTTCGCCGGGTCCAGCGCCATCAGTCGATTGTTGGTCGGCATGATCACCAGGAGCGTGTACGGCCAGTTCGCCACCATGAGCAGCGCTCCGACCAGCCATTGCCAATGGCCCGTCTGCCACCATGCCAGCGCGCCGAGCAGGAATCCGATGAGCGCGAGCGGCGCCTGCAAGGCGAAACCGCGCTTGTACGACGGCTTCCACTCGGCGAGCAGCGCCCGGTCGTCGAGCAGCAGCCGGGCCGGCTGCTCGGCGACGTTGACGTAGAGCGCCGCCCCCGAGAACAGCGCCGCGACGATCAGGGCGAGTTGGCCGGCGAGCATGTCCTCAATCCTCAGCGATCAACGCATCGCCCTGGCAATCTTCCCGACCACCAAGCGGACGAAGCCGGCAGCTCCCGCCGGCATCACGTAGATCACGCCGATCAGGATGACGCCATAGACCGCCTGCGCCAGCCCCTTGGATATCTGCTCGGCGATGTTGGGCACGAACAGCACGAACAGCCCGGCCAGCAGCGTGCCGGGGATCGAGCCGACGCCGCCGACGACGAGGCCGACGAACAGCGCGATGGCGAAATTGAAGGTGAAGCTGTCGGGCGCCACGAACCCGACCGCGATGGCGCCGAGCGCGCCTGCGACCCCGGTGTAGAGCGCGCTCACCCCGAAGGTCAGTGATTTGTACAGCGACACGTTGATCCCCATGGCGCTCGCCGCAATCGGATTGTCGCGAATCGCGATCATCGCCCGTCCGGTGCGGCTGTGCACCAGGCTGACGGCGCACGCGTACATCACGATCGCGACCGCCATGGTGAGGAAGTAGAGCCACTGATCGGGACTGAGGCGCAACCCGAACGGGGCGTCGGGCTTGATCAGCACGATCCCCTGGACGCCGCCGGTCCACCCCTCGAGCGGCGTCGACTTCAGCAGCTGCGGCATCGCGATGGCGAGCGCGAAGGTGGCGAGCGCCAGATAGACGCCTTCGAGGCGCAACGCCGGCAGGCCGAACAGGAAGCCGACCGCGAACGACGTCACCCCGGCGGCCGGCAGCGTCCAGTAGTAGGCGATGTCGCCCTGATCCATCATGATGGCGGCCGTGTAGGCGCCGATGCCGTAGAACGCGCTGTGGCCGAGCGAGAACTGCCCGTTGAAGCCGGTGAGCAGGTTGAGCCCGAGGATGGCGATGGCGTAGATCAGCGCCAGGGTCAGCTGGAAGACGAGAAAATTCTTCACCGTGAACGGCAGCAGCACGGCGAGAACGAAGCCGGCCAGCACCGCCATGCGGCTCCAGGTGGCGAGCGGCAGTCCCGCAATGGTCTCGCCGGGTTGGGCCACCGTCGTCCTCGCGGCGGGCTTGATCGCGCCGCCCATGGGCGAAACGGCCGCGAGGGGGCCGACGGCCGTCGCCTCGCCAGTCGGTTTGGTATCCTGCTGCATCTTGAGATCACACCCGGCTGACGACGGTTCGGCCGAAAATCCCGCTCGGCTTCACGGTGAGCACGGCGACGATGATGAACAGCGCGATCGTCAGCTTGAGCTCGCGGCCGACATAGGGAATGAACGTGCCGGCGAGATTCTCGATCACCCCGACCGCGAAGCCGCCGAGCACCGCGCCGCCCGGGCTGCCGAGGCCGCCGACCACGGCGCCGGCGAAGCCGTAGAGCAGGATGCTCGACATCATGTTGGGCTCGAGGAAAACCACCGGAGCGATCATCATGCCGGCGACCGCGCCGATCGCCGCCGCCATGCCCCAGCCGAGCGCGATCATCCAGCCGACCCGGATGCCGGCGAGCCGCGC
>JBEKZK010000312.1:0-5633 GCA_049509935.1 Xanthobacteraceae bacterium
GTCCGCTTTGCCCTGAGGTTGCCGCACACGTTCTACGTGTTGGCGGTGCTGGTGCTGTTTCTCGGCGCAACCGCGGTGGTGTCGATGCCGACCGACATCTTCCCGGAGATCAACATCCCGGTGGTGACGGTGATCTGGCAGTATAGCGGGCTGAGCACGCCGGAGATGGAGCAGCGGGTCACCACCTACAGCCAGTACTCGCTGTCGTCGAGCGTCAACGGCATCCGCGACATCGAGGCGCAGACGCTCAACGGGGTGTCGATCCAGAAAATCTTCTTCCAGCCCGACGTCAACATCGACCTGGCGATCAGCCAGATCGTGGCGGGAACCAACTCGATCCGGGCCCTGATGCCGGCGGGGATCCAGCCGCCGGTGGTGGTGCAGTACAACGCCTCGAGCGTGCCGGTGCTGCAGGTGGGCCTGAGCTCGGACACGCTCAACGGCGCGCAGCTCTACGACTACGGCATCTATCGGATGCGCCAGCAGCTGGCGCCGATCCACGGGGTGACGCTGCCGACGCCAGCCGGCGGAAAATACCGGCAGATCATGGTCGACATCGATCCGCTGAAGCTCTCGGCCAAGGGGCTGACCCCGCTGGACGTGGTCAATGCCGTCAACGCGCAGAACCTCACGGTGCCGTCGGGGACCTCGAAGATCGGCGACACCCAGTTCGCGGTGCGCACCAATGCGCTGCCGACCAGCATCGAGGACCTCAACAACATCCCGATCAAGTTCGTCAACGGCGCCACCGTGTTCGTCAAGGACGTCGGCCAGGTCCACGACGGATGGCTGGTGCAGCAGAACGTGGTGCGGACCGAAGGCCGCCAGTCGGTGCTGCTCAGCGTCATCAAGAACGGCAACGCCTCGACGGTCGCGGTGGTCAACGCCGTCAAGGAGGCGCTGAAGACCTCGCGGGCGGCGGCGCCGAAGGGCATGGAGATCAAGGCGCTGTTCGACCAGTCGGTGTTCGTCACATCCTCGATCCAGGGGCTGCTGCGCGAGGGCGCGATCGCGGCCGGGCTGACCGCCCTGATGATCGTCATGTTTCTCGGGTCGTGGCGCTCGACCGTGGTGGTGATGATCGCTATCCCGCTGTCGATCCTGAGCTCGCTGGTGGTGCTGTACTTCCTCGGCGACACGATCAACACGATGACGCTGGGCGGGCTGGCGCTCGCCATCGGCATCCTGGTCGACGATTCCACCGTCACCATCGAGAACACCCATCGGCTGCTCACCGAGGAGCACATGCCGCTGCCGGCGGCGACGCTCAACGGCGCGGCCGGCATCGCCATCCCGACCCTGGTGTCGACGCTCGCCATCAGCTGCGTCTTCACCTCGGTGGTGTTTCTCCACGGACCCGCCAAGTACCTGTTCACGCCACTCGGGCTCGCCGTGGTGTTCGCCATGCTGGCGTCCTACGGCTTCTCGCGGACGCTGACCCCGATCACCATCGGGCTGCTGCTCAAGGGCGAGCGGCACGGCGAGCCGGACGCGCCGCGCAGCTGGCTCGGCCGGCTGCACGGCGGATTCGACCGCGGCTTCGAGCGCATGCGCGTGGGCTACGCGGATCTCCTCGGGGTGCTGCTGCGGCGGCGGATCATCGTGCCGGCGGCCGCGGCCCTGGTGCTGGCGCTCGGCGGCACGCTGCTCGCCTTCGTCGGGCGCGACTTCTTTCCGGTGATCGACGCCGGGCAGATCCAGCTGCACGTGCGGGCGCCGGCCGGCACCCGCATCGAGAAGACCGAGCAGATCTTCCAGGCGGTGGAGAACAGGATCCGCGAGGTGATCCCGGAGGCCGAGCGCGAGCTGATCGTCGACAATATCGGCCTGCCGGCGCGCACCTACAACTACGCGTTCATGGACGGCACGGCGACCGGCGTCAACGACGGCATCATCCTGGTGGCGCTCAAGGACGGCCACGCGCCGACCGCCGACTACATCAGGAAGCTGCGCCAGGTGCTGCCGGCGGCGTTCCCGGAGGACATCTTCTATTTCCAGGCCGCCGACATGGTCACCCAGATCCTCAATTTCGGCATCCCGGCACAGATCGACGTGCGCACCGTCGGCTACGACCGGGCGAAGAACCTCGCCGTCGCCAAGGAGCTGCAGCGGCAGATCGCAGCGATCCCCGGCGTGGTGGACGCGCACCTGCAGCAGGAGGTGAACGGACCGGAGCTGTTCGCCACCATCGACCGGGCGCGGGCAGCCCAGCTCGGGCTCACCGCGACCACCATCGCCAACAACATCAACGTCAGCCTGAGCTCGTCCGAGCAGGTGTCGCCGAATTTCTGGACCGACCCGACGAGCGGCATCCCCTATTACCTGGCGGTGCAGACGCCGGAGCACAGCGTGAGCTCGCCCAATGATCTCAAGAACACGCCGGTCGGCACCTTCACGGCGGCGAACGGCAATCCGGTGCCGAGCCTGCTCGGCAACGTCGCGACGCTCAAGCGCGACGCGGTCCCGACCAATGCCAACCAGGCCAACATCCAGCCGGTCTACGAGGTCTATGCCAATGCGCAAGGGCGCGATCTCGGCGCCATCGCCGGCGAGATCAACAAGATCGTGGCCGAGCAGCAGAAGCAGCTGGCGCCGGGAAACCGCATCGAGGTGACCGGCCAGATCGACAGCATGAACAGCGCGTTTCGCGATCTCGCGATCGGCATCCTGTTCGCCGCCGTGTTCGTCTACCTGCTGATGGTGGTCAACTACCAGACCTGGGGCGATCCGTTCGTCGTCATCCTGGCGCTGCCGGCGACGCTGTGCGGCATCGTCACCATGCTGTTCGTCACCGGCACGACGCTGAGCGTGCCGTCGCTGATGGGCGCCATCATGGCGATCGGCGTGGCGTCGGCGAACTCGATCCTGCTGGTGACGTTCGCCCGCGAGCAGCAGCTCGCCGGCAAGAGCGCGTTCGACGCCGCGATCGCCGCAGGGGTCACGCGGATCCGGCCGGTGCTGATGACCGCCGCCGCGATGATCGCCGGCATGATCCCGATGGCGATCGGCGGCCCCGGCGAGGAGCAGAACGCGGCGCTGGCGCGCGCCGTGGTCGGCGGCCTCCTGTTCGCGACGCCGACCACGCTGCTGGTCGTTCCCTACCTGTTCGCCATGCTGCGCAAAGGCAACGACGGCAAGGCCGCGCACGGCGTATTCTCCGAGGAGCTGCCATGAACAAGCCCGCCAAGATCGAGGTCCTGGAACGTCCGGACACCGTGGTGCCGATGCAGCGCGACCCCGAGGTCGGGCGCGGGCCGGCGCCGCGCGACCGGGTGAAGAGCCACCGCGGCCGGCGCCGGTTGGGGCTCACGGCGCTGCTGCTGCTCGGCGGCGCGCTCGGGGTCGGGGCATGGCAGCACTGGTCGCAGCACGCCGAGGTGATGGCCGCGGCCGCGCAGCAACGGGATTTCGTGCCGAGCGTGCTGGTGGCGCCGGTGCGGGCGAGCGGGGCCACCATGTCGGTGAGCTGGCCGGCCACCACCGAGGCGTTCGAGGCGGCCAACATCTACGCCCGCGCCAGCGGATACATCAGCAAACGCAACGTCGACATCGGCAGCCACGTGCGGCGCGGCGACGTGCTGGCGGAGATCACCGCGCCCGAGCTCGACCACCAGATCAGCCAGGCGGAGGCGACGCTGACGCAGCTGGAGCAGGCGTCGCAGCAGGCGCAGGCCAACCGCGATCTCGCCAACGTCACCTGGGGGCGCGACAGCAAGCTGGTCAAGCAGGGCTGGGTGACGCTGCAGCAGGGCGACACCGACCGCCTGACCCTGAAGGCGCAGGAGGCCGCCGTCGGGGTTGCCGAATCGAACCTCAAGGCGCAGCAGGCGCAGCTCGCGGTGCTGCATCAGCAGAAGGCCTATCAGAGCGTGGTGGCGCCGTTCGACGGCGTGGTCACCCAGCGCAACATCGACGTCGGGGCGCTGGTGTCGGCCGACGCCACCAGCGGCACCTTCATGTTCACGATGATGCACAGCGATGTGATCCGCATCCAGCTCTACGTGCCGCAGGACGAGGCTTTTGGCGTGACCGCCGGGGTGCAGGCCGCGGTGCGGGTGCCGGAAATGCCGGGGCGGACGTTTCCCGGAACGGTGACGCGCATCGCCGACGCGCTGCAGCCGGGGACGCGGACGCTGCTGACCGAGATCGACGTGCCCAATCCGGACCACGCGCTGACGCCCGGCACCTACTGCACCGTCGAGCTGCAGATTCCGCGAAAAAGCCCGTCGCTGATGGTGCCGTCGCAGGCGATCATCTTCAACCGCGATGGGCTGAGCGTCGCGGTGGTGGAGAACGGCGTCGCCCGCATCCGCCGGGTCACCGAGGTGCGCGACTTCGGCACCACCGTGGAGGTGAGCGCGGGAGTGAAGGACGGCGACCAGGTGATCCTCAATCCGCCGGTCGATCTCACCGACGGGCGCAGCGTGCAGGTCCGCGCGCCGGCGTAGGGGCGGTCAAACAGCGGTCAAACAAATTCGGCGTCCTCCCTCTCCCCTGCGGGGAGAGGGTCGGGGTGAGGGGGCTCCGGCGCTATCAAATATGTCGGTAACCCCCTCACCCCACCCCTCTCCCCTGCGGGGAGAGGGAGCCGGCCGAGCCTGTTGCTATGACCTCACACCACCTCGATGACGCCCATCATGCCCTTGTCCTCGTGATCGACGGCGTGGCAGTGGTAGACGAACTTGCCGACGATCACCGGATCGGTGAACGGGATGATCACCTGCAGCGAGCTCGGGCCGATCTCGGTGGCGGGCGGCACCGAGAATGTGTCGCGCAGGCTGTCCTCCTCGCACGGCACGCCGTTGATCGCGGTGACCAGGAACGCGGTCTGGTGGATGTGGAAGCTGTGATACTGCTGGTCGGTGTTGACGATGGTCCATTCCTCGGTGTCGCCCGACCGTGCGGTCACGTCGACGCGCGCCTCGTCCATGGTGCGGCCGTCGATCATGAACATTTTTCGGTCGTCGGTGCGCGAATAGTCGAGCGTGCGGCGGCGGGCGACGGGCGCGGCGCGCACCTCGTCGATCCATCGCGGGCCCACGACGTGCTGGCGCAGGACCTCGGCCTCGCCGCCCGGCGTCGGCCGATCCGGCCCGTCGGCGACCACCACCGCGATCTGCTGGGGCGGATCGGGGGCCTTCCAGGCCTGGTTCTGGAACGACATGGTCCGCATCGGGTATTCGCCGGCGGGCGGGCCGACGGCGATCACGTCGAAGCGCTGGCCGGGTCCGACAAAGAGCTCGGTGACCCGGCGGGGGCGCGCCAGCGGGTGGCCGTCGGTCGCCACCACATAAAGCGGCATCCCGGACATCGCGAATTTCACGAACAGCGTGGCGCCGATGTGGGCGATCCGCCAGAGCTGCCATTCTCCCGGCGCGATGGCGATGACCGGGTTGATCTGGCCGTTGAGCGAAATGATCTCCTGGCCGTCGAGCTCGGCATGCTTGATGAACAGGAACCGCTCCGGCAGGCCGCGCAGGACCGGGAAATTCTCATCGATGCCGTCGACGACCAGACCACCCGACATGCCGCCGAGCATCTGCTTGGTGACCACCCCGTGGGCATGCGGATGGTACCAGAAAAGGCCGGGGGACTGGCGCCCGCCTGCCGGGATGCTCACCTCGTAGGCGAAC
>JBEKZK010000313.1:0-5616 GCA_049509935.1 Xanthobacteraceae bacterium
TGCGCTAGGCTGTAGAAGAGACTGGCGGCAAGCCAGCCGCAACGGGGAGGAGGCCACCATGCGGCGACTGCATGCATGTCTTGCTTTCGGCGCTTTGTCGCTTGCAGGATTCCTGGCTGGAGAAGCGCGCGCGGCCGATCCGGAGATGGACCGCTTGCTGCGCAGCCCGATCGGCAAGGACTGGGTCACCAACGGTGGCAACTTGACCAACCAGCGCTATTCCACGCTCAGGCAGATCGACACGACCAACGTCAAGCAGCTCAAGGGCGCGTGGATGACGCGCCTCAAGGGCTCGGGCTTCGGCGGCAAATATTCGCTGGAAGCCTCGCCGTTGGTGAAGGACGGCATCATGTATGTCGTCACCGGCAACGACGACGTGTTCGCGCTCGACGCCAAAACCGGCGCCATGCTGTGGGAATACTGGTCCGGCATCGATCAGAAGATTGCGACCGTGTGCTGCGGCTGGGTGAACCGCGGCCTCGCCATGGGGGAGGGGCAGGTCTACCTCGGTCAGCTCGACGGCAACGTCGTGGCGCTCGACATCAGGAGCGGCAAGGTCGCGTGGAAGACGCCGATCGAGACATGGCAGAACGGCTACGGCATCACCAGCGCGCCGCTCTACTATGACGGCATCGTCTACAGCGGCATCACCGGTGGCGAGTTCGGGGTGCGCGGCCGCCTGACCGCGCTCGACGCCAGGACCGGCGCCATCCTGTGGCGATGGTTCACGCTGCCCGGCCCCGGCGAGGTCGGCAGCGACACCTGGCCGCCCGGCACCGACCATGCGATGCGCGGCGGCGCCACCATCTGGAACACGCCGGCGCTCGATCCGCAGCTCGGTCTCGTCTACTTCGCGGTCGGCAATTGCGGGCCGGACTACGACGGCTCGATGCGCGAGGGCGACAATCTGTTCTGTACCTCGCTGGTCGCGCTCGACGCCAAGACCGGGACCTATGCGTGGCATTTCCAGCAGGTGCATCACGACATCTGGGACTATGACGCGGCGAGCCCGGTGGTGCTGTTCGACACCGTCATCAACGGAGAGCCGCGCAAGGGGATCGCGGAGGCCGGCCGCACCGGCTGGGTCTATCTGCTCGACCGCACCAACGGCAAACCGCTGATCGGCATCGAGGAGCGCCCGGTCCCGCAGGAGCCGCGGCAGAAGACCGCGAGGACGCAGCCCTATCCGATCGGCGACGCCACGGTGCCGCAGTGCGCCGACGAGCCGCTGCCGGGCTACGACAAGGCCGGCTGCATCTTCGAGCCGTTCTGGGAGACGCCGGTGCTGATCCAGCCTTCCGGGGTCGGCGGCACCAACTGGTCGCCGATGCCCTACAGCCCCGACACCGGCTATTTCTACGTTCCGGGCACCGTGCGCACCAGCGCCTTCACCCGGTTCGGCGACAAGTACAAGCGCGGGCTGCGCTACGTGGGCGGCACACAATCGGCGCCGATCGGCTCGCCGATGACCGGCACCTTCACGGCGATCGACAGCCGCACCAACAGGATCGCCTGGCAGCACAAGACGCCCTACCGGCTCGGCGGCGGTGGCGGCTCGACGGTCACCGCCGGCGGCCTCGTGTTCCGCGGCGACCCCGACGGCAATGTGCTGGCGCTCGATGCCAGGACCGGCGCCGAGCTGTGGCGGTTCCAGACCGGCTTCGGTGCCGATGCGCCTCCGGTGGTGTACGAGGTCGACGGCGAGGAGTACGTCGCCATCGCCACCGGCGGCAATCAGCTGCAGGGCAGCTCCTATGGCGACGCCATCTGGGTGTTTTCGCTGAACGGACAGTTGAGCCCGCTGTGGCCGCCGCCACGGCCCGCCAACGTGGCCGGTCCGACCGGGCCGATCGCGCTGGGCGTCAATACCGTCAAGATCGGCGACAACAATGTGGAATATGCCTTCTGGCCGGCGCGCACGCGCATCAAGGCCGGGACCCCGGTGACGTTCACCAATGTGGGGGACATTCCTCACAATGCGTCGTCGCTGGATCAGTCCGGGTGGACCACCGGTTTGCTGGCCAAGGGCGAGTCGAAGACCGTCACGTTCGGCAAGCCGGGCGTCCACTACTACATCTGCGCGCCACACCCGTGGATGTATGGCCAGGTCATCGTCGAGCCGTGACCCCGTAGACCGGATGAAATCCGGGAGCGGCGGTGCCGTGTGCACGGCCGCTCCCGCATTGCGCTGCGCTTCATGCGGGCTACCAGATGTCACGAGGAGAGCACGATGACCAGCAAGCAGCAGCCCGATGCCGCCGCCGCAAACGGCCTGCTCGATCGCCGCGTGCTGCTCGGCGCCGCGATCGGCGCGGCGCTGCCCGGCGTCGCCCGTGCGGACGGCCTGTCGGTCGAGCCGTGGATGAAAACACCCGGCTCGCCGCTCTCCGGCTATGGCCAGCCGTCGCCGCACGAGGGCAAGGTCGCGAGAATCGTCGCGTCCCTGCCCGGTGCGCCGGGCACCGGCGCGTCGCGCACGCCGCATCATCTGCTGGCCGGCATGATCACGCCCAACGGGCTGCATTTCGAGCGCCATCACAGCGGCATCCCGGAGATCGATCCGGACGCCCATCGGCTGCTGATCCACGGCCTGGTGAAGCGTCCGCTCGTCTTCACCCTCGAGGCGCTGACGCGCTATCCGATGGAGTCGCGCATCTGTTTCATCGAATGCGCCGGCAACAGTGGCGCGCTCTATCAGAACGAGCCGGCCGCGCTCGGCGTGCAGGGCCTGCACGGCCTGCTGTCCTGCGCCGAATGGACCGGCGTCCGGCTGGCGACGCTGCTCGAGGAGGCGGGCGTCGACCCCCGGGCGCAGTGGATCCTGGCGGAAGGCGCCGACGCATCGGGAATGAGCCGCAGCGTGCCGCTCGCCAAGGTGATGGACGACGCCATGATCGCGCTCTACCAGAACGGCGAGCGGGTGCGGCCGTCAAACGGCTATCCGCTGCGGCTGCTGCTGCCGGGCTACGAGGGCAACACCAACGTCAAATGGCTGCGCCGCATCAAGCTGACCGAAGCGCCGACCATGACCCGGGACGAGACCTCCAAATACACCATCCTGCGCCGCGACGGCATCGCCCTGCAGTTCTGCTTTCCCCAGCAGGTCAAGTCGATCATCACCCATCCGTCGCCGGGGCTCGCGTTGCGCGAGCCCGCGCTCTACGAGATCTCCGGCCTTGCCTGGTCGGGCAGCGGGCGCATCGCCAAGGTCGAGGTGTCGGCCGACGGCGGCAGGAGCTTTGCGCCGGCCGCGCTGCAGGAGCCGGTGCTGCCCAAGGCGCTGACCCGGTTCCGCATCCCGTGGCGCTGGGACGGTGGCGCCGCCATCCTGCAGAGCCGCTCGACTGACGAGGTCGGCAACGTGCAGCCGACCCGGGCGAAGCTGGTGGAGGAGCGCGGTCCGGTGGCGCAGTATCACTTCAACGGGATCGCGAGCTGGCAGGTCTCCGGCAGCGGCGAGGTCAGGCATGTCTACGCGTGAGCGCCTGCTCGCCGCAACATTCGGGCTGATCCTGTGCGGCACCGCTTCGGCCGCAGGCCCGAACCTCGGCCGCGTCGCGACGCCGGACGAGATCGCCGCCTGGGACATCAGCATCGGCCCGGACGGCAGCGGCCTGCCGGCCGGGAGCGGCACGCCGCGGCAGGGCGAAGCCGTGTTCGCCGCCAGGTGCGCGGCGTGTCACGGCGAGCACGGCAGCGGCAAGCCCAACGACCGGCTGGTCGGCGGGCAGGGGACGCTCGCCGGCGATGCGCCGGTGAAGACGATCGGCAGCTACTGGCCGTTTGCGACGACCATCTTCGATTTCGTGCGGCGCGCCATGCCTCTCAATGAATCGAAATCGCTGACCGATGACGAGGTGTACGCGGTGGTTGCCTATCTGCTGCAGCAGAATGCCATCATCGGGGAGGATGATGTGATGGACGCCAGCACGCTGCCGAAGGTGCGCATGCCCAATCGCGACGGCTTCATCCCGTTCTCACCCAAGAGGTAGCGGTCGGCGCAAGAGTGGTGGTCCCGTAGCCCGCATGGAGCGCAGCGAAATGCGGGATCGGCCTCGCAGTGTTGCACGGCCGCCCCCGGATTTCGCTTCGCTCCATCCGGGCTACATGGAAGCGCCTACGCCACCGGGATGCTGAGGGCATGGCGAAACACATTGTCGGGGTCGAACGCCGCCTTGATCTGCTTCAGCCGCGCCAGGTTGCTTCCCCAGTAGGCATTCGGCCAGTCGGCGAGGTCGACGTCGCAGTAGTTCACGTAAGCCGCGCCTGACATGAAGGGCCGCATCGCCGCGTAGAGGCTCGCCATGTCCGCGAGGTGCCTGGCGTCGCTGCCGCCCGACCATGTCGAGGCGTATTGCATGCAGTACAGCGTGCCGGCGCGGTGGGCGAATGCGGTGGCATCGGGCGCCGTCGTGCTGATCGCGCCGCCGTAGGGGTCGCAGATCACCGTGATGCCGCTGCGCGCCGCGACCCCTTCCATCAGCGCCAGGATCCCGTCGTCGCCGAGCGGCGTCATCACGTAGTCCGACTTCCCCTTCATCGACACCGACTGGAAGGTCCAGCCGTCGGGTCCGGCAAAATGGTTGACGCTGGCGAGGAACGACATGGACTTGATCTCCGGCTTCGACGACAGCACCTTGAGCTCGCGTTTGAGCTGGCTCACGCTGCCGGTGCTCTGGCCGAAGCAGCGCAGGTCGAGATTGCCGGTGGCGTGCCGGCTGAAGCGGAACAGCGCATTGATCGGGCTCGGCGCCTGCGGCGCCCAGGCCTGCCAGGTCTTGAAGATGCGCGCTGCGCGCGCCGGCGGCAGCAGCCAGCTGATCCCGAAGGTCGCCACCTGGGGCACCGCGTGCATCTGGAAGCGGAAGGACGTTGCCACGCCGAACGAGCCGCCGCCACCGCCACGGCAGACCCAGAACAGATCCGGATGCTGCTGGGCGTTGGCTTCGAGCACCTGTCCGTGCGGATCGATCAGCGACACCGCCTGCAGGCTGTCGCAGGCGAGCCCGAGCGGCCGGCCGAGGAAGCCGTAGCCGCCGCCGAGCACGTGGCCGGACACGCCGACCGTCGGGCAGCTGCCGGCGGGAATCGCGAAGTCGAGCGCGCCGGTCTGCTTGTAGATGGCGCCGAGCGTGGCTCCCGCGCCTGCCGTCACGGTCTTGCCGGCCTTGTCCACCCCGATCTGGTTGATCATGCGGGTGTCGATCACCACGCTCGCGCTCTCCGACAGTCCCTCGTAGCAGTGCCCGCCGCTGCGCAGCGCGAAGCCGAGATTGTTGCTGCGGCACCAGTCGAGCACGACCGCGACCGCATGCGCGGTTTTGCACAGCGCCCGCAGCTCGGGCGTGACCATGACGCGAGCATTGAAGGCCGGCTGGAAGTCGGCGAAATGCGCGTCCTGCGGCCGCAGCAGCAGGGCCTCGCTCTCCGGCAGGTCGGGCAGGGCCGGCAGCGCCGCCCGGGCGCGCGGTCCGGCCAATACCGCCGGCGCCAGGATCGCCGAAGCGGCCAGGCCCTTCACGACATCGCGCCGTGTGGTCATCCGTCTCATGTGATTGCCCCCCGCACCTTGGATACCGAATGGTGCAGGATACCGGAACTGCATCCGGTCGGGTA
>JBEKZK010000314.1:0-5612 GCA_049509935.1 Xanthobacteraceae bacterium
TTGTCCTGCAGGATTGCCAGCACGATTTCGCGGCCGTCGGCCGACGGGACGCTGATGCGCACGTTGCCGCTCACCACCGCCATCATGGTGTCGCCCGGCGATCCTTGCAGGAAGATGATCTCGCCGGCCTTGAAGGTCAGCAGCCGGGCGCGTGCCAGCAGGGCGTCCTTCTCGGCGGCATCGAGGCCGCGGAACAGCACACAGTCGCCGAGCAGCCGACCGGCGCCGGCCCGCGAGTCCCGTTTGACGAGTTGCATGATCCTGGCTCCGTGCGGGCCGATCATGGCGCAATTGAAGGGCGCGTCGTGATCCCTTGCTGACGTTGCGACGCTTCCGCGGCACGGATGTGACGCAGGCCACAAGCCGGGCCTTGGCGATCGATTAAAATGTTTCAAATAGTGACCAAAGATCGCGTTGCCTGGAGATGAGACATGGTGCTTGGACGTTCAGACAGTCGGAGATTGAGCCCGGCTCGGCACATCGGTGCCGGCATTACCCTGGCCGTTGCGCGCGCCAGTGTTTCGGCGCACCTCGTCGTGTGCTGGAACCTGGGATCAGGCAGCTGGAATCTGGGCGCACGCGAGTGGACGGCGGTGCGCAGGGACGAGCTGCGACGGCTTGCCGCAGCGATGGCCGTCATGCGCGGCCCGGGCTTGTCCGGGCCTGGATCCAGGAATCTGCAGCCGGCGCCGTCGATCTCGCCGGCGGTGCTCGAGAGCGTGCGCTGAGATTGTGCCGACGGTGGGAGAAGTGCACTAGCAAGTCTATGATTCCAGTGCGGCTTTTAGGATTTGAAGTTCCTATGACGAGCGTGCCGCACATCTGATAGGAACTTCAAATCCGCCGCACTAGGCGGCGCCGCCGGCTTCGAGACCGGTCAGTGCGGAATCGATCTTTCCCAGCAATGCGCGGGCATCGATGTGCTCGGCCATGGTCCGCGCTCGCAGCAGGCAGGCGCGCGCCTCGTCGGATCGCCCGGCGAGCCGATGGAGCAGTCCGAGGTCGGCCTCGATGCGCGCCCGATGGAGGCAGATTCCCGGGTACATGTCGCTGTTGCGAACGTCCAGGAGCAGCTTCTCGGCCTCGTTCCGCCCCGTGAGCAACACGCGGACGACGACGGCGAAATTCCTGGCCAGGGTCGGCAGGTGCGGCCATCCGCGTCGGCTGAGCAGCTCGATATGGACCTCCGCGAGATGGAGGCGCGACAGGCACCGGCCGGCCGCGTCACCTGTCTGGTCCGCGCGTTCGATCGCTTGCTCGAGAAGCCTGATGCCAGCGGCGATGTCTCCCTGCATCACCATGGCGGTCCCGAGCATGCCGTCGATGGTGGACGTCCGATGGCTCCTCTCCGCCGCCCGCTGGCGGAACGCGTGAAGCACTGCGGCGCCTTCGCGATAACGGCCGAGCCCGATCTGTGCCATGCCGGTCAGCGCCGTTCCGATCTCGCGGTCCAGCGGAGCGACTGCGACCCGCGTGCACTCGCTGCCGCACGCCAGCGCGTCGTCGTACCGTCCGTCCAGGAGGTGGCGCCAGCCCAGCGCATTCAGGCCCATCGCCGCGGCCCGCGGATACGGCGAGGCCCGGCAGCGCTCCTGCAGCTCCAGTGCGAACGTCCGGCAGGGTTCGATCAGGCCCCGGGAGAAGCCGTTCCAGGCGCCGAGATAGCGGACGAACATCTGCAGATAGGCATCGTCCGTAGCGTCGCTTTCGAGAGCGGCCAGCTGGAGCTGACGCCCGATGTCGTCGGGCTCGCCGCGGCCGAGACTGACGGTGGCGTAGGCTGCCACGACCCGCGCGAAGGCCTTGCAGCGGTTGTCGCCGAGACGCACGGCCGCTGCCAGCGCCTGCTCTGCGGCGGCGAGGCCGGGCAGGAGCCCGAAGGTGTTGGAAGACGCGAACGAATAGTTGGCGAGCAGCCAGACCAGGCCGGGTGTCGGCGGCGCCAGATCGATGTGCGCCCGGTATCGGTCCACCAGGTCCACCAGCGCGGCATCGTTCGCCTGCATCAGGAAAACCCGCGAGATGCTGTCCAGCAATTCGATGAGCGCCGCGCCGTCCGCGCATTGCGGATGGCGGTCGAACAGCGCCAGTGCCTGCGCGAAGAAGCGCGCCGCCTCGGTGAGCGAATAGAGTCCGAGACTCTTGCGGCCCGCCATGACCAGATAGTCGAATGCCTTGTCCGCCTGGTCGGTCTGCGCGTAGTGGAATGCCAGGGTCTCGGCGACCTCCGGGAGACGGCCGCGGCTGCGGCGCTCGATCTCCGCGGCGATCCGCGCGTGCAGCTCCGACCGGGATGGCCGCAGGAGGCTTTCGTACAGCACGTCCTGCACCAGGACGTGCTTGAAGGTGAAGTCCCCCGAGCGGCCGACCGGACGGATCAGACCGAGCGCCTGGATCGCGGCCAGGCGGGCCTCGATGTCGTCCTGGCCGGTGACCGCGGCGAGGAGCCCGTGGCCGAACTGCCGGCCCACGGCGGATGCCGCCTGCAGCATGGCGCGATCGCCCGGCGGCAGGCGATCGACGCGTGCGGTCAGCAGCGACAGGATGCTCCCGGGCAGGGCCTTTGCCACCGCCGCCTCGTCGTACGCGATGCCGTCGGCCTCGCGCCGCACCATGCTGCGCTCGACGAGGTAGCTGGCGATCTCCTCGGCGAACAGCGGGTTGCCCTCGGCCTTGTCGACCAGCAGCCGGACCAGCCCGTCCGGAAGCTCGGTCACGCCGAGCCGCGACCGCGCGATGTGCGCGATATCCTGCGCCGGCAGCGGCGCGAGCTCGACGCTGGTCACGTTGGGACGGTCCAACCAGGGCGGCTGGTACTCCGGCCGCCGGGTCAGGACCATCAGGACCGGCAGCGTCTCGTCGGGAACGATCAGGCGGCGGAGCACGGCCTCGGACGCCCGGTCGAGCCAGTGCAGATCCTCGATCACGAGAATGACCGGGGAGAGCCGGCATTGCACCTTGAGCATCTCCGCCAGCAGATCGCGGGTGCGCAGGCCGACCAGCATGCCGTCCAGGCCGCGCAGCGCTCCGTCCGGGGGCTTCAGGCCGAGCAGATGGAGCAGCAGCCCGAGGTTGCGGTCGGAGGCGAGGCCCTGGACCTTCAGGCCGGCGGCGAGCTTGCGGACGATGTCGCTTTCGGATTCGCCTTCCCTCACACCGGTCGCTCGACGCAGGATGTCGATGAAGGGCAGCAGTGGGGACTGCTGCCGCTCGGGCCGGCAGCTGCCGACGGCCACGTACGCGGAGCCGCCCGAGATGGCTTTGCGAAACTCGTGGACCAGCCGCGATTTGCCGATCCCGGGCTCGCCGACCACGTCGATCACCTGCAGGCGGCTCGCCGCCGCCTCGCGGCAGCGCTCGAGAATGGCGAGCTCCCGGGCGCGTCCGACATGCGCGGTGAGTCCCCGGCTCAACGACCTGTCGAACGGCGCGGCGCCGCGGCGCACGGCGCCGAGATGGTAGACCCGCTGCGGTCCCGCCTTGCCCTTGACGTCGTGGTCGCTGGTGGCCGCGATATCGACGAGGCCCTGGACCAGGGAATGGGTCGCCTCGGTCAGCACGATGACGCCGGGCTCGGCGAATTCCAGCAATCGCGCCGCCAGGTTCACGGTATCGCCGATTGCGGTGACGCCGGTGCTGTCGCCGCTCTCGACCTCGCCGATGATCATCGGCCCGGTATTGATGGCGATCCGCAATTGCGCCCGCAGACCATGGATCGCCTCGATCTCGCCGGCGTGCGTGCCGATGCGCTGCTGGATGGCGAGCGCCGCCCGGCACGCCCGCAGCGGTGCATCCTCGAGGCCGACCGGCACCCCGAACAGGGCCATGATTCCGTTGCCGGTGAAGCTCTTGACGGTGCCGCCCTGGGCGTGGATTTCGGCGGTCATCAGATCGGCCATGTGCCGGATCAGCGCATAGGCGGCTTCCTCGCCGGCACGCTCCGAAAAGGCCGCGAAACCGACGAGATCGGCGAACAGGACCGTTGCCTGGCGGCGTTCACCGGCTGGGCCGCGTCCGTCGATCGGCCTTTCGGCGCTCTCCTGCGCCCGTATCCTGCTGATATCGCTCATCGCCCGTCCGCATCCAGCCGGCAGTAGACCGCTAGACTTTGGCGATAATGCTAGCAGACCAAGGCGGCGGCGCGCATGGGCGTTGGCGACGGCCGCGGGCCGCTATGACCGGGAAGCGCCGTAGCGTCCGCCGTAGGGCTGCCACAGCGCCATGGCGAGCATGAGCACCAGCCCGGAAATCTGCGGCAGCAGCGTCATGCCGAGCACCCGCGCCATGTGGACGTCACCGGGCGCGATGTGGATCGCTTCGAGCGTGACCCAGTTCGCCAGGCGCGCCGCGGCGTCCGCCTGCGGGTCGGCGCTGGTCACCGCCGGCAGGTGCGCGAGCCGCTGCTCGGCGTCCCTGAGCTCGGCGTCCAGCGCGTCGCGCTGCTGCGCCATGCCGATCGCCTGGCGCAGCTTGAGCACGTCCGCGCAGGCCTCGCCCGACAGCGGCCGGGTGACGTCGGTGCAGCCCGCGGTCGCATGCCAGACCGCGGCTGCGCGCGGCTGCGCGCGCTGCAGCTCCGCCTCGATGGCAGTCACCGACCGCGTTTCCGTGACCGCGGTGCGCTCGGCGCGCAGCCGCGCGACCCGGCCGGCGAGCCCGGCATTCTCTTCCGCGATGCGGCCGCGCGCCGCCGTGGTGTCGGCGATGTTGAGCGAGGCGAAGCCGATGGTCGCCAGCAGCGCGATCGCGATGGTGGTGCCCCACAGGCCCCAGGCGATCAGCGATTCACCGCGCTTGCCGTCCTGCCACAGCGTGCGCGCGGCCGCCGGCAGGATCAGCGCCAGCGCATCCGCCGCCACGCTGAGCCCGGCGAGCCAGACGCTCGCCTCGGCGGTCTTGCCGAGCGTCGCCCCGCGCCGATGGCCAAGTCCGTGGTCGCCTGGTCATTATTGCTGATGGCCGCGTCGTCGATCGCCGGCATCTCGATCGCCGGAGTCTTGCTCGCCAACTTCTCGGCGGTCAACCACCGGGGTGATCAGCCACCGGCCGTCGTCGGTGTTCGGGCGCGAGATCACGCCCTGCTCGGCCCATCGCCTGACCCGTCGATAGACCTTGGTGCGGTTCCATCCCCAGCGTCGCGCCAGCTCCGCGCCGGTGATCTCAATTCTGCCGCCCGCCTGCCGGCGCAGCCACGCCAGCGCTTCGTCGTCTGCCAACACCCTGTCAGCCGCGGGGATCGTCATGCGTCCCTCTGGAGTCCCATGCCTCGCGAATCGCTCTTCGCCCCGATCGCCCTGTCTGTCGCAGGCACCGGCGTCGATCAAGACTGACATTTTGGCAACAGAGTCGCGCGTGATGCTTTAGGCACCCGATTGCAAGCTCCAGCAAATTCTGTAGGACAATGACGGTGGAGCTTCGGTTGGCCCGAGAAAACGGTCCGAGCAAGGGAGGACGATCCATGGCGAGCTTGCATGGAAAGGTCGCGTGGATCACCGGTGCTGGAACCGGAATCGGCGAGGCCGGCGCGATGGCGCTGGGCGGTGCCGGCGCGACCGTCGTGCTCACCGGGCGGACCCGGGAGGCGCTCGATCGCGTCGCCGCGCGCATTGCGG
>JBEKZK010000315.1:0-5593 GCA_049509935.1 Xanthobacteraceae bacterium
GGCTCGGCGCCAGCCTCGGTATCGAGACGGCCGCCGAAGGGGTCGAGACCCAGGACCAGCTCGAGCTGGTCCGCAGCGCCGGCTGCACCGAGGTGCAGGGCTACCTGCTGAGCCGGCCCTGCGCGGTCGACCAGACCCATGGCCTGATCGCCCGCTTCCGCCGCGGCGCCGCCGCGGCGTGACGCCGGGTGTTG
This sequence comes from Xanthobacteraceae bacterium, assembly GCA_049509935.1. Classification (GTDB taxonomy): domain Bacteria; phylum Pseudomonadota; class Alphaproteobacteria; order Rhizobiales; family Xanthobacteraceae; genus AP-16. The sequence goes on from JBEKZK010000315.1 coordinate 195, forward strand.
CGCAATTGCTACGCGGCATTTTTTTGCCGCTGCCGCCGGTCGTCGCGGCGGCCGAATCGGTTGACAGTGTTGGCCACCGGGTGGTCAGGTGCCGCTCGAAGGGGGCGTTACGCATGCGCCGGCTATGCCTTGGCGGCCTGTTTCTGCTGTCGATGACGGGGTCGTGGCTCGTGCCGGTGGTGCGCGCCGACGCGGCCGATTTGACGTCGCCGACGCCGCAGTACGAGATGGTAGCACCCTCGACCGCCGTGCCGGCGCCCGACCCGGACCAGCGCTACGGCATCCTGTTTCCGGCCTTCCTGGCGACGCCCGACAGGGAGGCCAACGGCTTCGAGTTGCGCGCCGGCGGCTTTTCTCACAGCATCGGCGGGCGCGAGGTCGGCAGCGCCGACGTCAATGTCGAGCTGCTGGGACCGCGGCTGGTCAGCGTTCCGGTGGAATACTCCTATTTCATCCCGCGGCCGCAGGTCGGCGTGATGGTCAACACCGCCCGCCGTACCAGCTACGCCTATGCGGGCGTGGTGTGGACGCTGAACATCACCCGGCAGTTTTTCCTCGAGCCGATCTTCGGCGGCTCCTACAATAACGGCCAGATCATCGCGCCGGACAACACCTGGAACTCGCTCGGATGCCACGCGATGTTCCATACCGGCCTGTCCGGTGGCTACCGGGTGGACGAGCATTGGTCGGTGATCGCGACCTGGGAGCACATTTCCAACGCCGGCACCTGCATTCGCAATGTCGGGCAGAACGATTATGGCGTGAAGATCGGGTACCGCTTCTGAGTTTTTCGCCCCCCTGTTGCGCATGTCCCTGATCGGCGAGCCGGCTCCACTTCGCCGGGACATGGTGTGTTGGCGCATGTCCCTGATCGGCGAACCGGGTCCACTTCGCCGGGACATGCCGTGTTGGCGCATGTCCCTGATCGGCGAACCGGGTCCACTTCGCCGGGACATGCTGTGGCTGCGACTTTACAAATCTTTACCTTTCGGAGACACCGCCGAAATCGTCACCTCCTAGATGCAGGTGGCGGGCAGGGTTGCCCGCGCCAACCCATCGACAGGAGCACCCCATGACAGACCAAGTCGCACCGGCCAGCGGACCGAACACCGGCTCGACCTCACCCCGCGGTTGCCGCGGTCGCGGCCGCGGCCGCGCCGCCGCCGTCGTGATCCTGGTGGCGCTGGTCGGCGGCATCGCCGGCGGCCTCGTCACCCGGGCGTTCGGGCAGGCGCCGTGGCACGCCGCCGGCTTCATGGCCGGCCCGATCGACCCCGCCCGGCTCGACCAGAACGTCGAGCGCATGACCCGGCATTTCGCCGTCGAGGTCGACGCCACCGCGGAGCAGCAGGCGAGGCTCGCGGTGATCGCCAAGGCGGCGGCCAACGACCTGCTGCCGCTGCGCGAGCAGGAGCAGCGCGCCCGCCAGGATGGCCTCGACCTGCTGGCGGCGCCGGCCGTCGATCGCGCCGCCATCGAGCGGCTGCGCACCGGGCAGATCGCGCTCGCCGACCAGGCGAGCAAGCGCATCGCCCAGGCCATCGCGGACGTCGCCGACGTGCTCACCCCGGAGCAGCGCAAGGCGCTCGCCGAGCGCATATCGCAGGGGCCGTGGAGCCGCTGGCATCACCGCGGATGATCCCTTGGCCGAGCGCATCCTGCTGATCGAGGACGATCCCCGCCTCGCCGCCATGGTGGCCGAATATCTCGGCGAGGCGGGGTATCGCGTGGTGCCGGCGCAGACCGGCGCCGAAGGGCTCGCCGCCCAGGCGCGGCAGCCGTGCGATGCGGTCATCCTCGATCTGATGCTGCCCGACATGGACGGGCTCGACGTCTGCCGCCGGATGCGGGCCGAGGGCGAGACGCCGATCCTGATGCTCACCGCCCGCGGCGACGCCATGGACCGCGTGGTCGGCCTCGAGATGGGCGCCGACGACTACCTGCCAAAACCGTTCGAGCCGCGCGAGCTGCTGGCGCGGCTGCGCGCGATCCTGCGGCGGCGCGGTGCCGCCGCCAAGGCCGACGTGCTGCGCTTCGGCCGGCTGGAGATCGATCGCGGCGCCCGCGAGGTGCGCCTCGACGGGGCGCCGCGGCCGCTGACCAGCCACCAGTTCGCCCTGCTCCTGACGCTCGCCGAGCATGCCGGCCGTGTGCTGTCGCGCGACCAGCTGATGGACCGGCTCGGCGGCGAGACCTTGGAGGCGTTCGACCGCTCGATCGACGTGCACATCTCGCGCATCCGCGCGGCAATCGAGGACGATCCGAAGAAACCGCGCCGCATCATCACGGTGCGCGGCGCCGGCTACGTGCTGGCCAGGGCGCAGGATTGAAGCATTTCCCGGAAAAGTGGTCACCGGTTTTCCGATAAGGAAATGCGACAAACGAAGGACTCTGATGAAACGCCTCTATCTGCAGTTCTATCTGACGATCGTGGCGAGCCTGCTGCTGGTGGTGCTCACCGCCGGCGCGCTGTGGCGGCTGGCGGTTGCGGCGACGCCGGCCACCCAGGCCTTCGCGATGGCCGGCGAGCTGGTGGCGCTGGCGCTGGCGCCGGCGGACGCACCGCCGGCGGAGCAGCAGCGCGCGCTCGCCCGCGTCGCCGGCCGGCTGCACACCGACGCCGCGCTGTTTGCTGCGACCGGCGAGCAACTCGCGTCGGTCGGCCGTCCGGTCCCGGCACCGGACGACCGCCGCGACGGCGGCGGATGGCTGAATGGTCCGTCCGGCACCGCCTGGGCGCTGAAGCTGCCGGACCACCGCTGGCTGGTGGTGCGCATCTCGACCGGCCACGGCCATCCGGCCTTCGGCCTGGTGATGTTCCTCGGCGGCATCGCGCTGGCGATCGGCATCGGGGCCTATCCGGTGGTGCGGCGGGTGACGCGGCGGCTGGAGCGGCTGCAGGCCGGGGTCGAGTCACTGGGCGCCGGCGACCTTGCGGCGCGGGTGAAGGTCGAGGGCCGCGACGAGGTGGCGCGGCTCGCCGAAAGCTTCAACGCCGCCGCCGCCCGCATCGAAAGCCTGGTCGGCGCCCACAAGATGCTGCTCGCCAACGCCTCGCACGAGCTGCGCACGCCCCTGGCGCGCATCCGCATGGGTATCGCGCTTCTCAAGGGTCAGGTCGACAGCAGCCGCAAGGCCGCGCTCGAGGCCGACATCGCCGAGCTCGACCAGCTGATCGACGAGATCCTGCTGGCGAGCCGCCTCGACGCGGTCGCCGACCTCGAGGTCGACGAGGAGATCGACCTGCTGGCGCTGGCCGCCGAGGAATGCGCCCGCTACGACAACTGTGCGCTGACCGGCGTGCCTGTCCTGGTGCGCGGCGACCCGCGCCTGCTGCGCCGGATGATCCGCAATCTGCTGGAGAACGCCGTGCATCACGGCAAGCCGCCGATCACGGTCGCGGTGCGCGCCGGCGACGGCCGGGCGGTGCTCGAGGTGTGCGACGCCGGTCCCGGCATCCCGGCGGCCGAGCGGGAAAAACTGTTCGAGCCGTTTCACCGCATCGCCGGCACCGCCGGGACCGGCCGCACCGGCCTCGGTCTCGCGCTGGTGCGCCGGATCGCGCGGCGCCACGGCGGCGACGCCGTCTACGGCGCGCCGCCGAGCTGCTTTACGGTCGTGCTGCCGATCGTGCAGTGAATCTCGTTCCGGCGTGTTTGAAGTAATCGAGGTGTTTGCACCGTTTCGGCCGGACTCCCTCTCCCCACTTGGGGTGAGGGGGTTACCGCCCTATGATCAAGCGCTATGACCCCTCATCCTGCGCTGCCGCGCGCCCCTTCTCCCCACGGGAGAAGGGGCTGGAGCCGCTGCGAGAAAAAGCTGCAACAACAAACAGCACGGAGCAGACAAGACGCCCCCTCCACCATCTCGGCCGGACTCCCTCTCCCCACTTGGGGAGAGGGTTGGGTTGAGGGGGTTACCGCCCCCGATCAGGCGCGATCACCCCTCAACCCGCGCTGCCGCGCGCCCCTTCTCCCTCAGGGAGAAGGGGCTAAGGCAGGGCTAAGGCCGCTGCGAGAACAAATACAATCCGCTCGCGCTGCCGCTGGCTCGCCCCATCAAATCCCGCTGTACCAGTTGAAGCCCTCTTTCCCGTAGTAGGTCTGCGGGAACTCGTTGGTCACCTCGATCGCGGTGATCCATTTGGCGTTCTTGAACCCGAGCTTCACCGCGGTGCGCAGCCGCAGGGGAAATCCGAACGGATCGGTGATCGGCTCCTTGGCGTATTTGGTCGCCAGGATGGTCTGCGGATGCAGCGCCGTCGCCATGTCGAGGCTCTCGGTATAGTCATCGGCGCAGCGGAAGGCGACGTACTTGGCGCTGAGGTCGGCGCCGATGCGCTCGAGGAACATGCGCAGGTTGGGGCCCGACCACTGGCCGATATAGTCCCAGCCTTCGACGCAGATGTGCCGGATGATCAGCTCCTGCTCGGGGAGCTCGGAGATCTGCTCCACCGTCCACGGCTGCTTGTTCTCGATGCGGCCGGAGAGCTCGAGCTTCCAGTCATCGGCGTCGACCGGCGACACCTCGTCGATCTCGTAGTGGGCATTGAAGCGCGGCGGCTTGACCACCTGCGCCTCCGTATAGGTCGGTGCCAGATGGTTCGGTCTGAAGATGAATTGCTGCACGCGGTCGTTCCACGAGGAGACGGCGCGCAGCACGGTCTGCACCTGGTCGATCTCGGTGACGTCGCAGCCGGTCAGGAACGTGAGCGCACCGAGGCTGACGGCGCCGCGCAGCACATTGCGGCGGTTGATCGTCTCGACCAGATCGCGGTTCGCCTCGAGAACCCTCTGGTCGGTTCCGAGCCTCGGTCGGAAGACCGACGTCGACGGGGTCCGAATCGCCATGGCGGTGTCCTCCAGCATGTTCCGGCGAAGCATCCGCGGCTCGCCGCCGGGCGAATGCGCCCTTCAGGTCTGGTGCGTGGGCTCGAGCCGGGCGGACGGCTCCACGGCCGCCGTGTCGTCGGCAACGACCGGACCACCGGTGATCATGGCGACCAGCGTATGCGGGACGAGCAGCGCCAGCGCCACGTGGACGAGCACGAACCCGACGATCGCGGTCATGCTCAGGAAGTGCACGAGGCGCGCGGTCTGGAAGCTGGAGAACAGCGCCAGCAGCTCGGAAAACTGGATCGGCTTCCAGATGGCGAGGCCGGACAGCACGATCAGCACCCCGACCGACAGCACCCCGACATAGAGCAGCTTCTGCACCGTGTTGTATTGCGTCGGATCCTCGTGGGAGAGCCGCAGGCGCAGGGCGTCCGCGATGGTGGCTTTGAGCTCCTTCCAGCGGATCGGCAGCAGCATGCGCCGGAAGCGACCGGTGGCGATCCCGTAGGTGACGTAGGCGACCCCGTTGAGCACCACGATCCACATCCCGAGGAAGTGCCATTG
>JBEKZK010000316.1:0-5583 GCA_049509935.1 Xanthobacteraceae bacterium
CATCTGGTTCCGGCCGGCGCCGAGGACCGACCAACGGTACTTGTCGCCGAACAGCCGGTCGGCGGTCCGCCGCATGTGCATCACGTCCTCGGGATGCACGCCGATGCCGCCGAGAATGCCGAACACCGACTGGACGAACAGCGGCGGCTGGACCAGGCCGCGGTCGAGGAAATGGCGCAGGTTGTAGAGGTGCGCGATGTCGTAGCACTCGAACTCGAACCGGGTGCCGTTGTCGGCGCAGGTCCGCAGGATGTATTCGATGTCCTTGAAGCTGTTGCGGAACACCAGGTCGCGCGTGCTTTCCAGGAACGGCCGCTCCCAGTCGAACTTGAAGTCCTTGTAGCGGTCGAGCAGGTGGTGGAGCGCGAAGTTGATCGAGCCCATGTTGAGCGAGGCCACCTCGGGCTTGAAGGTCGCGGCCGGCTTCACCCGCTCCTCGACCGTCATGAACGGGCTGCCGCCCGACGTGATGTTGATGACCGCGCTGGTCTGCTGCTTGATGCGCGGCAGGAAGCGGGCGAAGGCTTCGGGGGTCTGATCGGGCCGGCCGTTCTCCGGGTTGCGCGCATGCAGATGCAGCACCGCCGCTCCGGCCTCGGCGGCGGCGAGCGCATCCTTGACGATCTCGTCCGGCGTGATCGGCAGGTAGGGCGACATCGAGGGCGTGTGAATGGCCCCGGTTATCGCGCACGTGATCACCACTTTCCGCCCGCTCGCCATGTGCTTCCTCCCGTCGCGCCGCCTCGCGGCTGTCGTATCCGGGTCCTTTAGGCGAGATGGAAGGGATTTTCCACAGCGGCGTCCGCACCGGCCGCGGCGGCGAGCCGGCCCGTCGGGGCGCCGGCGGAGATCATCCAGCGTCGGTAGAACTGCTTAAGCGGCTGTTTACGACTTTCAGACGATTTTATGTGGGGTGGGAGAGCGCCGCAGATGTCGATTCTCGAGCTTCCGATGCGCACCAAGCTCGCCGTCACGGCGGGGCTGGCGGTGATCCTGGTCGGCGGGATGATGCTCAACGAGCGGCTGGGCAGCGCCATGCTGTCCGCGTCCAAGGCTGCGGCGGACCGCGAGCAGGCCCTGATCGGCGAGGTCAGGGCGGCGGAGGCAGCGCTGTTGCGCATGCAGGTCGCGGTTCGCGACATGCGGCTTTCGGCGTCCGCCGACGACCTCGACGCCGCGCGCGAGCGCATGCGGGCCCAGGCGAGGGCCGGCGCGCAGCGGCTCGAACGGGCGATCGGACAGACGGCGCGTGCCGACCAGAAGGAACGGCTGACCAAGGTCAGGGGCCTCGTGGACGGCTATCGGACCGGCGCCGAGGAGCTCGGCATCGCGTCGTCGCCGGACAGCCGCGTCTCCCGCGAGCGGGGCCACGCGGCCGACGACTGGAGCGCCATCGAGGTGCTGCTCGGGGAAACCTCCGAGCAGGCCGCAAGGATCGCGGCCGGGGTCGATGCCGGCGTGGCGGAGGCGATGGCCCACGCCAGCCGGATCGGGCTCGCCGTCGGGCTGGCGGTGATACTGCTGCTGGTCGGCTCGGCGGTCTTCCTGCAGCTCGACGTGGCGCGACCGATCCGGCGCATCGGCGTGGTGCTGCGCGAGCTCGCCGACGGCAACCGGCAGGTGCGGATCCCCTATACGGAGCGCTCCGACGAGATCGGCGACACGGCGCGCGCCGCCGAGACCTGTCGTGGTCGCCTGCTGCGCATGGAGGAGATGGAGGCCGAGCACAAGCGGGCCGAAGCGCGGGCCGCCACTCAGCGCTCGGTCGACACCCAGGCGCTGGCCGACAATTTCGAGGCCGCGGTCGGCTCGATCATCGCGGTGGTCTCGACCTCGGCAACCGACCTGCAGGCGGCGGCAACCTCGCTCACCGGCACTGCCGACACCACCGAGCGGCTCGCCGCGAGCGTCGCCGCGGCGTCGGAGAGCGCCTCGACCAGCGTGCGGACGGTGGCGGCCGCCTCCGACGAGCTCGCCGCGTCGGTCGGCGAGATCTCCCGGCAGGTGATCGAATCGAACCGCATCGCCCACGAGGCGGTGCGTCAGGCGCAGCAGGCCGATGCCCGCATCAACGAATTGTCCAAGGCGGCGAGCCGGATCGGCGATGTGGTCAAGCTGATCACCGCGATCGCCGAGCAGACCAATCTGCTGGCGCTCAACGCCACCATCGAGGCGGCGCGGGCCGGCGAAGCCGGACGCGGCTTCGGCGTGGTGGCGGCCGAGGTCAAGGCGCTCGCCGCGCAGACCGCCAGGGCGACCGACGAGATCGGACACCAGGTCACCGGCATGCAGGTCGCGACGCGCGAATCGGTCGCCTCGATCAAGCAGATCGGAACCATCATCGGGCAGATTTCCGACATCTCGTCGGTCATCGCCTCGGCGATCGAGGAGCAGGGGTCGACCACACGGGAGATCGCCCGCAGCGTCCAGCAGGCCGCCCAGGGCTCGACCCGGGTGGCGACCAACATCGCCGAGGTCAACCGCGGCGCCACGGAGACCGGCGCCGCGTCCGGCGAGGTGCTGCTCGCGGCCGAGAAGCTCGCCAACCAGGGCAACCTGCTCGAGGCCGAGCTCGACCGGCTGCTCGCGACCATGCGCGCCGCGTAGCCGGTCGGTCGGGGCATGGACCCCGACCTTGGACGCGGCCGAACCCGCTCAGCGCGAGCTTGACAACAGACGCCTGCTGGATGATCGGCCAGTTGAAGTTGTAGTCGCCGAGCAGCTTGCCGAAATGGGCGCCGCACAACGTCAGGTTCTCGAAATCGCAGCTGAAGGCCGCAAAAATCCTCGCCGAACCAGCTCCAACTTCCGATGATCCCAATCGTGCCGGCGGCGGTCGCGTTGATGATCGCCCGACGCGACGGAACTAAATCGGCGGCCGAATGTTGGAACGTTTGCTGTCGCGCGCCGGTCGGAGCGGGCGTGGTCGCTTGGCCACGTCCCACCGCCCACTCCCGCCGCCATCGAGCCTCATACCTTCATATGATCAGCCAGTCCCAAAGCCTGATGGCAACTCGCGGCGGTGAACGGCAGGTTAAAAGGTGTGTGATTTCGGGTCCCCGATTGCAGCAGGGGATTGGGCCTTCTGCTCAGGCGCCGGTGGGCACCTCCTCGGGCCAACCGGACAACAGAGCCTCCGGCAAACGACCTGTCGGCGGCTCGTGGCCATTCCAACAGGTACCGCGACCTCGAAGGATCGATCATGACACGATCAGCCAATCCTGCCGAGCTCAAGATAGAGCGCGAGGTTCCGCACGATGAAACGCCTTCTCTGCCGCCTCTTCACGTGCAAGCGGCGGAGCCTCGAGAGGCCGAGCGTCCGGTACGAAAGTCCGCGGTCGTACGGACCGTGAATTTCTGCACCCGCCATGCCTGGTGGGTGATCATGATCGGCGCGGTGCTGGGATTGCTGTCGGCCGGATATGCGGCCAGGCACTTCGCCATCACGACGGACGTCAATCGGCTCATCGCCGGCGATGTCCCGTGGACGAAGCGCGAGGCTGCCTTCAGGTCGGAATTCCCGCAGTGGGGGATCCTGGCGGTGGTCGACGCTCCGACCCCCGAGCTGGCCGACCAGGCGGCGACGAAGCTCGTGGAGGCGCTGTCGAAACGCACGGACGTCATCCGCGGGATCCGTCGACCGGGCAGCGGAAGCTTCTTCGAACGCAACGGCTTGCTGTTCCAATCGCCGGAGCAGCTTGCGCGCACGACCAAGGGGCTCACCGACGCCGAGCCGATCCTGGAGACGCTCGCCACCGATCCGAGCCTGCGCGGCGAGCTCGATGCGCTTTCGTTCGGCGCAATTGGCGTCCAGCGCGGGAAGCTCGAGCTCGACGACCTGACGCGGCCGTTCACGATGGTGGCGGATACGCTCGACGAGATCCTGGCCGGTCACCCGGCGAGCTTTTCGTTTCGCGCGCTCGCGAGCAACGAGCCGGTGAGCGCTCACGATCTGCGCGCGATCATCGAGATCGACCCGAAGCTCGATTTCAGCGCGCTGATGCCGGGCCTCGCGGCGACCGATGCCATCAGGCAGAGTGCGCGGGATCTCAATCTCGCCGGAGACTACCAGGCGCGGATACGGCTCACCGGACAGGTGCCGATCAGTGACGACGAGTTCGGCACCCTCAAGCAGGGGGCCGGGCTCAACGCCGCAGTATCCATCATCGCGGTGCTCGCCATCCTGTGGCTCGCGCTGCGATCGACGCGGATCATCCTTGCGGTGGCGCTGAGCCTCGTCGTCGGACTCGTCGTGACGGCGGCACTCGGCCTGCTGATGCTCGGAGCATTCAATCTGATCTCGGTGGCCTTCGCGGTGCTGTTCGTCGGGCTCGGCATCGATTTCGGCATCCAGTTCAGCGTGCGTTACCGGTCCGAGCGCCATCTCCACGAAGACATCATGCGGGCGCTCGAGAGCGCCGCCGAGAAGGCCGGCAGGCCGCTCGCTCTGGCTGCGGCAGCGACCATGATCGGTTTCTTCTCGTTCCTGCCCACGGACTATCGCGGACTGTCCGAGCTCGGCCAGATTGCCGGCTGCGGCATGCTGATCGCGTTCGTATTGAGCATCACCCTGTTGCCGGCGTTGTTGCGGATTTTCAATCCCCCTGGCGAACCGCAATCGATGGGCTTCACCTTCCTCGCCCCGGTCGACCGCTTCAGCGAGCGACACCGGATTCCCATTCTGGTCGGCACGCTGGTCGTCGTGGCGGCGTTCTCGCCACTGCTGTATTTCGTGCGCTTCGACTTCAACCCGCTCAATCTGCGCAGCCCCAAGGTCGAATCGGTCGCGACCTTTCTCGACCTGAGAAAGGATCCGGATGCCGGCGCCAACTCCATCGAGATCTCGGCGCCCTCGCTTGCGGCCGCGAACGCGATGTCCAAACGGCTCGCCGCGCTGCCGGAAGTCGGGCGGACGGTGACGCTCGACAGGTTCGTGCCCGAGGGCCAGGACGACAAGCTCGAGCAGATTCGGGCCGCAGCCAGCGCGGTCGGCGGATCGCTCAACCCGGACCAGACGGATCCGCCACCGACCGATGCGGACATCGTCGACGATCTCACCGCGACTGCGGACAGCTTCAGGAAGCTCGCGGGCGGACGGCAAGGGCCGGGCGCCGCGGCGGTGGGGCGGACCGCGGACCTGCTCACCCGCATTGCCAAGGCCGACCCTTCGATACGCACCAAGGTGGCGAGCGTCTTCGTTCCACCGATGCAGATGCTGCTCGGGGGATTGCGCCAGGCGCTCAACCCCGAGCGAGTGACCGTCGATACGCTGCCGGCCGACATCAGGACCGACTGGCTCGCCGAGGACGGACACGCCCGCGTTCAATTGCTGCCCAAGGGCGATCCCAACGACAATGAGGTGCTCAGGAGCTTCGCAACCGCAGTACTGAAGGTGGATCCGTCGGCGACAGGAGAGGCGGTCAGCTTCCTGGAATCGGGACGCACCATCGTGCGGGCGTTCATCGAGGCGGGCGTCGGTGCGCTCCTGGCGATCGCAGTGCTGCTGTGGATCACCCTGCGCCGGATCGGAGACGTCCTGTTGACCCTCGTGCCGCTGCTGCTCGCCGGCGTCGTCTCGATGGA
>JBEKZK010000317.1:0-5582 GCA_049509935.1 Xanthobacteraceae bacterium
CCCATCTTCGAGACCGCAAGGTCTGCTACGGCGAGACCCACATTTTCGCCGGCAAGGGCTACGTGGTCACGGTGCGTCACGGCTCGACCATCGCGTACACCGACGTCCGCACGCGCTGCGAGAGCGTGCCGAAGATGCTGTCGTTGGGCGAGAGCTTCGTCGTCTATTCGATCATGGACTTCGTCGTCGACCGGTATTTTCCCGTCATTCACGAGCTCGAGACCGAGGTCGACACCCTCGAGGAGATCGTGTTTGCGCGCAGATCGGGACGCCAGGAGATCGAGCGCATCTACGAGCTGCGTCACGAGCTGATGCTGCTTCGCCGCACCGTCCAGCCGCTCGAGGAGGTCTGCGCCCGCGTCATGCGCTTCGATGCGCCAGTCGCCGATGACAGCGTGCGTCCGTATTTTCGCGATGTGCAGGACCACGTCATCCGGGTCGTGGAAAGCATCGACAATCTGCGCGACCTGGTCGGTGCCGCACTGGAGGCCAACCTGCTGTTGTCGTCCGCCCAGCAGAACGAGGTGACCAAGCGACTTGCCGGCTGGGCCGCCATCCTGGCGGTGCCGACGGCAATCGCCGGCATCTACGGCATGAACTTCAAATGGATGCCCGAGCTCGAGCAACCTTGGGGGTACCCGGCCGTCATGGCGTTCATGCTGGGGCTGTGCGGGTACATCTACTACCGGCTCCGCCGCGCGGGGTGGATTTGAAGAACAACGACAGCCGCTTGCCAGAGCCCGGACGCGATCGACGACGGCGACGTCCGTCCGACCCAACGGGCCGCCGCGGACATGGTTCGGGATCCGGCGGCCCGAGGCTCGTCACCGCCGAGCAGGAGCAGACGAGCGACGCCGTCGCCGCCGGAGATCCAAAAAATGGCTGGCCAGCAAGGCGCTGGTCACGCCGAGAAACGCGCCGGCGATGACGTCGCCGACAAAGTGATAGTTCGCCGCGACCAGCCCAGCCGCAGACAAGATCGCGACCACCAGATAGAACCAGCGAAACCTGGGATAATAGACCCACAGCACCGACAGCGCCGCACAAATCGCCGCCATGTGCCCGGACGGAAAGGCCCCGAACGCCGCGTTCGTCTGGAATGGATAGAACCCATAGATATCGTGGCGAAGGAGCGTTTGCGGCCACGCTCGCCCGAACATGAATTTGAGCGGCGCCTTGAGCGCCAGACCGATGACGGCGCTGAGCGAAACCAGCAACAGCACGATGTCCGGCCTGCCAACCGATCGCGACGCGACGCGACGCGCGATCAGGATCGCGACGGCGAGCGCCGCCACAGGCTCGAACAGCCCCGGCGTCTGGCGCAATGCGATCAGGATACGCGGACGACCAACAAGTGAATGGAACAGATATGCGACTGGCCGGTCGATCCACAGCGATGTCGCCAGCACGGCAACGCAGGTCACCGCCAGGCCCAATAGCCATGCCGGCATTCGGCTCAACCGCAGCTCCGGTACCCATGCCCCCATGCGTCGATCACCTCGGCGAAGAAGTCCCGGTACATGGCTGCTATCCGGGAAGCGGAGAAATTGGCCGCCCTGCCGACCCGCTCGTCCCGACCGAGCTGCGACTCGTCGCCGGCACGCCGGACACGCTCGGCTAGCGCGGCAACGTCCTCGGTATCGAGGAGGTAGTCCGCGCGGCCGACGATCCAGCGCAGCCGTTCCGAATCGTGGCCGACGACTGGGAGGCCGCAAGCCATCGCCTCGACAAACACGTTGCCGAAGGACTCCTCCTTGGAGAGGTGGAGAAACACGTCGGCCGACCGGTAGAGGTTCGGCATCTTTTCGGGCGGGGCCGTCAGGCGCGTGAACCGTCCGGGCATCAGCCGGGCGGCGGCGCCATCGACCTTCTGCCGCAGCGGCCCGTCGCCGGCGACCACCAGATGTGCACCGGGGATGAGGCTCACCGCTTCGATCGCGGTTTCAACGCGCTTGCTGGGGATGAGCGCGCTGACCATCAGGACCACCAGTCGCTCGGGCGGCAGGCCAAACATGTCGCGTTGCGCCGGCCCGGGGCAGAAGCGGTTGCAGTCGACGGCGTTGGGAATGAGCTGGCAGCGCCATCGGCCCTTGTTGCGCGCGTAGAAGTCGGGATTGGTGCAGACCATTCCTTCGCAGCCGAACAAGCGGAACTCGGCATTGTCGGCGTAGGCCGGCCAGTCGCCGTTCTGGGTGACGAAGACGTGTGGTGGCCGCGCTCCACGCAGCGTCGGCCGGCGCAGCATCCAGTTGGTGAACGGGTAGCTGCAGGTCACCGTCACATCGAACTCCGCCGGACGGTAGCGGCGCATGAAATCGGGAACGAACGTCAGTTCCTCGTAGGAGCAGTCATTGCGCAGCGCCGGCAGTGACGGAAGGGATTCGAAATTCTCACGCGGCACGCTGCCCGCGTGGATGAACCGGTACGGCGCCTGGTCGCGCTGCGCACCCGACCCGATCAGCGTGACCTCGTTGCCGGTTCTGGCGAGTTCCTCCGCGACGGCGATGAATGCCGTCTCTGCGCCGCGGTCGCATCGGTGCAGCCCCGGCAGCGCGAACAGAACCCTCATCGTGCGTAAACTCTCATGGAAAGGAGACATCCAGGCTTTCTGCGAAGCTCAGCCGCGGCTTCCAGCCCAACAGGCTCGCGACCTTGCGGTTGCTGAACCGGATCGGCTTGAATTGCTGCTCGAACCGCCGAGGCGTCAGCAGCGACGGAAGCTTGCCCTTTCGGCCGTACAGCGCCCTGCTGGTCAGCGTCGCGAGCTGCGCCACTCCGAGGCCGATTCGATACGGGATCGGCATCATCACGCCGCGCCGTCCGGTCCGCCGGGCGAACTCCGCGACGTACCGCCACACCCGCACGTCGTCGTCGTCGATCACGTTGAAGGTCTGCCCGATCGCCGCCCGGCTCTCCGCCGCCGCCACCAGGCAATCGGCGCAATTCACCACGTGGGTCAGTGGCAGGCGGGTACGCGGGCCGAACATCATATACAGGCGGCCGTGATGCCGTCCCATCCCGGCCAGATCCACATGATCCGGTCCCCAGATGAAACCCGGACGCATGACCGTGAGATCCAGCGAATACGCCTTGGCGTAGCGCGCGACGACACGCTCCTGCCACGACTTGGCGATGGTGTAACCGCCCATCTCATAGACGTTCGCCAGGAGCGGCGTGTCTTCATCCAGGACCCGCCGGGCACGGCTCCAGTCGTAGACGACGAGGCTGCTCACGTGCACGATCCGCTTGACCGACGCGTGCACCATTGCCTCGAGAAGCCGCTCGGTGGCCACGGCCGTCGAGGCGAACTGCACGTCCTCGCTTCCGGTGACGGCGGCAGCCAGATGGATCACCGCATCGATATCGGCAAAGGCCGAGACGAGGCGATTGTCGACGCGGAGATCGGCGCGGAAGGTCTGGACGTCGTCGTGCCACGCCGGCTCGGGCGCCGCCGGACGGATGATCGCGCGAACCGCATGGCCGCGTTCGACCAGCCGATCGACGACATGGCGCCCGAGGAACCCGCCGGCTCCGGTGACCAGCACTCTCATAGTTTGAGGTCCTCGCGCGTGAAGCAGTCGACCAGGCGTGCGGCCGCATCCATGTCATCCAGATCGACCGGCTGCGGCTCGCGCCGCTCCACCGCCCGGTAGGTGCGCGCAATCACCTCGGACAAGCCGTCATTGCTGCTGGTGCCGCCCAGCTTCCGCGAGAAGCCGGCGAGCGTGCCGCGCAGCACATCGCGCGCCTCGGCAATTCCGTCGACCAGGGTCATCAGCGCGGGCTCGCCCCGCCGCGAGCGCTTTCTGGTGTTGCGCGGCGGCTCGAACAGGTCGGCCTCCGTCCGCATCCGCGTTCCGGCGACCCGGACCAGAAATCCGTTGGGCTTGCCATTGCCGCTGAAGGACACGTAGCCGTTGGCGCGGGTGCCTCTGATGAAGCCGCGAAACTCGTCGGCCGGAAGCGGCGAGTCCACGGTATGTTTGGTCCACAGGGTTCGCACGTCGCTCACCGGACCGGTGAACATGTGCGCCAGATAGGCGATGTGCGGCAGAAAATCGCCGATCACTCCGCCGCGCAGCGCGAGGCCGAAATGCGGCGCATTGAGATCGACGTACGAGCTGCCGGCGCCGAACAGATCCAGCGACAGGCAGACCTGCACCTCCAGCACGTCGCCGAGCTCGCCCGTGCGTACCAGTTCCTCGATGCGGCGGACCGATGAATGGAAGCGGTACGACTGGTTCTCCACGAACATGCAGCCGCTCCTGGCCGCCATGGTCTTCAGCTGCACGAACTCCGCGTAGTCGAGCGTGATCGGCTTCTCGCACAGCACGTTCAGCCCGGCGGACAGGCAGTCCCTGGCGATCGCGAAGTGCGACGACGGGGGTGTCGTGATGTGAACGAGGTCGGGACGGATGTCATCCAGAAGCTTCTGATGGCTGGTGTACCACCTGGCGATGCCGAACCGCTCGGCCGCCGCCTCGGCCCGCACCGGCGAGATGTCGCAGATGCCGGCGACCTCGACGTCGCCGAGCTCCGCGACCGCCGCCAGGTGCTCGCGCGCGATGGCGCCGCAACCGATGAGTACGCCCCTCAACTTGCCCATGCTCCAACATATCCAGGCGTCGGCGCGGTTCGATCCGTGAAACTACGACGGCACGCCATCAACGTTAATCCCCCGCCGCGCCTCGCCGTGACTCGCGTCCCGATGCGCCGGCTGACGCAGCCGCGGTCCGACGCAACTGAAGAGCAATGCAACCGTCCGACACGAACGCTCGCACCTCCGACCTCGGGTGCTCACGCCGAGCCTCGGCGGTCATGCGGCAAACAGATATCGAGCAGAGCACTCCGCCCACAGTGAGGCGCCGGCACGATCCCGCAGCGGAAGTTGCGACCAGCCGCGGAAGGGCGGCATCTCGCCGCATTTCGCCTCGGTGCCGCGATTGTGAGATGGTGTCATTGTGAGATGGTGTCGAGATAATGTCCGGCCGGCATTGCGTGAGTGCGCGACCTAACATCAATTTGCCACGTTGCCAAGTCGATCAACGAAAAGCCGATGACGCTGCTGCAATCCATGTTATAGAGTTGCTGGGGCGATCGTTCCGGATGGTCGCGGGCGGTCGGTGTCAACCGAAGGAGCGCACTGCTGATCCCGAGGCCTGAGCAGGAGAATATTGCGCGATGGGGATGCTGATCGGCTGGGTTTTGATCGCCGTCGCCGGTGTCGTCGCGGCCGCGGTCGCGGTATTCTGTATCGAGGTCGTGGCCGCGACGGTGCTGCCGCAGCGGCGCGTCCCGGTCCTGTTCTCGGGCCCTCGTCCACCCACGGCCGTGCTGGTGCCGGCGCACAATGAAGGCGCGAACCTTCTCCTGACGCTTGCGGATATTCGTGGCCAGCTGCGGGCGGGTGATCGCCTGCTCGTGGTGGCCGACAATTGCGACGACGACACCGCCGCGGTCGCGGCCGCCGGCGGCGCCGAAGTGATCGAGCGACACGATCCGGAGCGCAGGGGCAAGGGCCACGCCCTGGAGTTCGGCATCCGCCACCTCGCGTCGGATCCTCCCGGGGTCGTCATCGTCGT